>JBDSAK010000322.1:0-6909 GCA_039922195.1 Mycobacteriales bacterium | reverse complement strand
TTGGGCCAGCGCATGTTCGGCGCCGCGGCGTGCTCCGTGGCGCTGCTCGATGACGAGGGTGAGCACCTGATTTTCCGGGCCGCACAGGGCGACGGCGCCCAGGAAGTCATCGGTCTGCGGCTCCCGGTGAGTCTGGGCATCGCCGGGTGGGCGGTGTCGTCGGGTCAGCCGATAGCGGTCGACCACGTGGAACGGGATCCGCGGTTCGCTCGCGATGTCGCGGAGTCGACCGGCTACGTCCCGCGGACCATCTTGGCGGCACCGGTGGAGACCAGCGAGAACATGCTTGGTGTCATCGAGGTGCTTGATCGCACGCCGCTGGCGCACCGGGATGACCTCGGCTTGCTCTCCCTGCTCGCGCACCACCTGGCGCTCGGACTCGAGCTGAACCGCACACTCGCGCGCGACGGCTCGCAGTCCGGTTCGGTCGGCGAGGTTGGCAGCATGCTCGCCGAACTCGGCCGGCTGGGAGCGGCCGAGCAGCAGGCGGCCGCCGACCTGCTCCGGGTGTTCATCGATCACGTGAGGCGGACCGGTGGACCAGCCCGCCTGGTCTGAGGCGTTCACGCCTGATCGCCTGACGCCGATCCGTGCGCTCGCTCTGCCGGAGCCGATAACGGCGGACTGGGCGTGGGGTGGCGCGACCGGTGCCGGGGTCAAGGTCGCGGTCGTCGACAGCGGCGTGGACGGCAGTCACCCCTACGTGAAGGGCATCGCCGGCGGCGTCGCCTTGGAGTACGACCCGGACGCGCCCGGCAGCGTCCGCTTCGACGACTCCCCGCATGACGATCTGTTCGGGCATGGGACAGCATGCGCCGGACTCATCCGCGCCCTGGCGCCGGACTGCGAGCTGTTCAGTGTCCGGGTCCTCGGCCGCAAGCTCTCCGGGAAGGGCCTCGTCCTCGCGGCCGGCATTCGCTGGGCCATCGACAACCACATGAACGTCGTCAATCTGAGCCTGAGTACGAAGAGCGCCGAGTTGTTCGGACCGCTGCACGAGCTGGTGGACGAGGCGTACTTCCGCGGCGTGCTGCTTGTCTCAGCGGTGAACAACAGCCCGATGCCCAGCTACCCGTCGCTGTACTCGTCGGTGATTTCGGTGGCCGCACGTTCGAACGACGGTCCCCAGACGTTCGCCTACAACCCGGAGCCGCCGGTCGAGTTCGGTGCGCCGGGATTCGACGTCGACGTTGCGTGGCTGGACGGCGCGGTGATCACCGCGACCGGTAACAGCTTCGCCGCCCCGGTCGTCGCCGGCTACGTCGCCCGTACCCTCAGCAAGCACCCTGGGCTGACACCGTTCCAAGTCAAAACCATCCTGCACGCAGTAGCAGACAACGTCGCGACACCGGATCCGTGATGTGCGTCGCACAGCACCGATGAACTGTCGCGAGGTATACCGAACAACTGTTGGCTTCGCGACAGTCACCGGGATCGCCACCTGAAATGGTCGCGACATCGCACCCCGCCACTTGCCGGAGGATCGCAATGAGCAACGAGGAGCCGATCAACATCAACCCGAACTCGGAGCAGCTTGACGACACCGAGGGGCACCTCAACGTGTACGCGGACGCCGAGCAGGCGGAGGTTGACGACGACACCGAGGGACACCGCGTTCTCGAATAACGATCTGCGCATCCCAGCTCGGGGGGGTCCAGCGCCTCAGCGGTCCGAACCTTCGGACCGCTGGGGCGCTGCCATGAACCGCATCGGACATCGCCCAGCGGCTACCCGGACACCGCACTGAACAGACCGCCGATTTCGCGCGGCTCGGCGCCCGGCCGGTCGATCCCCCACAGGGCCGCCGGGCGGGAGAACGATGAGCTGGCCAGGTAGCGGAGTCGACCGGTCGCGTCCGCGGTCAACGAGAAGGCGTCGCCCGTCGCGATCGGCGTGAGTTCTCCGCTTCGCTCGTCGCGCGCGAACAGGCGGCCGCTGCGCTCGCCGCTCGCGCCGAAGCAGCAACGACCGGCGACTGCCATGGTGTCAGCGAAGAACTCGATCTCCGCGTGCGTCACGTCCGGCGGCGACGGCTTGATGACGACCCTCTTGCCGTCGATCACCGACCTGGGTGGGCGCCGGACGTCGACAAGGCGCTGCTCGTCGATGCCCTCCCAGCCGACCGTGACCACGAGGGCGCCACCATCGGGACGCCAGTCGATATCGCCGACGTACCAAGGCTCCTCGGGCCGCGCTGCTGACGGAATCATGATCGGCAGCTGCATGAGTACCGCGCCCGTCGACGAATCGCGCACCGTGATTCCGTTTGCCTGGCCGCCCCCGCCGTCGCAGCCGTCGGCGACGGCCAACTGCGTGCCGTCAGGGCTCACGACCGGATGGTGTCCGCTGCTGAGCCGATAGACCGGCTCCGCGCCGAGCTCGTGCCGCCAGACGGAAGCGCAGTCGCCGCCGCGGCCGAAGTAGAGCATGCGCCTAGGCGCGTCCCAGGCGACGCTGGTTGCGGGAAACCGCGCGTCGCGCCGGATGACCGTACGAACTACCGCCGCGGTGTCAGGGTCGACCAGCACGATGTCGCCGTCCGCGGCTATTGCCGCAAGCGTCTTCGCATAATCGACCGGGGGGCTCGTCGCAGTGTTTGCGGTCGATGTCGGCTTCGACGTGGGCGGCTTCGACGTGGGTGGCATCGACACTTCCGCAGTGCGGGACGGCGCACTAGCGCCGCGCGACGCTGTAGACGGATCGCTCGCCGAGCTGGGCGTCGGCGCTGGGGAGGTGCTGGGCGCGGCCGCCTCCGGATCGGTACAGGCGACGAGCAGCAGCGCGGCGAGAGCAATGCGGCGGCGACACATCTCCGGTTAGACCTCCCCAGGGGGACCATCGTTCGCAATACTGCGGGCATGCCACTCACCGGTGCCTACGAACCCAGCACCAGCGAACGTTCCCGCACGCAGGTCGAGCTGTACGAGCGCACGAACGGCGCCGAAGGCAACCTCATGTCCGGGATGCCCGTCATCATCGTGACGAGCCGCGGAGCCAAGACCGGAAAGCTGCGCAAGACGCCGCTGATGCGCGTCGAGCATGACGGCATGTATGCCGCCGTTGCCTCGTACGCCGGCGCGGCCAAGCACCCGGTTTGGTACTACAACTTGATGGCCGATCCGCTGATCGAGGTGCGGGACGGAGCGGTGGTCCGCGACATGACCGCGCGAGTGGCAACCGGCGACGAACGCCGCGCTTGGTGGGACCGTTCCGTAGCGGCCTTCCCCAAGTACGCCGCCTATCAGCAGAAGACCGAGCGGGAGATCCCGGTGTTCATCCTCGAACCGATCGACTGACGACAGCCGTGAGAGGGCGCACGTCATGGGACTGATGGCAGTACTCGGCATCCTGCTCGTCGTAGGCACCGTCCTGGCAGTGCGCTGGGGCGGCACTCCGTACCAAACGTGGGTCGCCGCCTCGCCCGGCTCAGCGGCGAATGTCCGCGCCGCGGCGCTCACCTACCTTCGCGCCGTGGCGATCGCCCTGGTCGCCGGGTTCTGGACCGGCGCACTCGTCACGGGACCGGCCATGCGGTTGATCATGCGCCTTCTCGCGGTCACCGCGGGCGACAGCGCACAGGGCTCGATCACCGAGGCCGACCAGATCGTCGGCGACATCAGCCTGGACGGCACCTTCGGCCTGTACATCTTCGGCGGCATCCTGCCGGCCCTGCTCAGCGGGGCGCTCTACGTGCTCGTCCGGCGCTGGCTCCCCGCCGGAAGGGCGGGGGGCGTCGTGTTCGGCCTGCTGCACCTGATCATCGGAGCCACCCGGGTCGACCCGCTCCGCGCGGAGAACCTCGACTTCCGACTCGTCGGCCCCGGGTGGCTGTCGGTGCTCACCTTCGGAGCCGCCGCCATCCTGCACGGTATGGCGGTCGCTGCCTTCGCCAATCGCTACAGCGCCAGCTTCCCGCCGGCGGGCGCCGACAGCCAGGCACGCAAGAACGGCCTGCTCCCACTTGTTCTGCCGGGATTGTTCCTCATCCCCGGGTTCTTCCTGTTGCTCCCGATCGGTCTCGGCCTGGTCGTGGTTCTCGTCGCGAACCGGCTGGCGCGCGGGTCGCGGCTGTCGCCAAGCCCTCGACTGATCCTCGCCGGCCGGATCGCGATCTCGGTCTTGGCCTTGCTGCTGCTTCCCGGCACGGTCCAGAATCTCGTCGACATCATCCGCGCGTGACCGGCCGACAGGCGCCGCCAAGAGACGATCGGGTGTTGTTCGCCACGCGCGCTCTGTCCATCGCCATCATCCCGTTCCTCCTCGTCGCCTTCGTCGTTCTGTTCTTCGCACCCACTGACACCGGCCGCTGGTTCGCGTGGACGATCAAGCCGTCACTGACGCCGATGCTGCTCGGCTCGGTCTACCTCGGGGGTGCGTATTTCTTCGCCCGCGCGGCCCGGGCCACCCAGTGGCATCGGATCAAGGGTGGCTTCATCCCGGTGGCGACGTTCGCCTCGTTGATGGGCATCGCGACGCTCCTGCACTGGGAGAAGTTCAACCACGACCACGTCGCGTTCTGGCTGTGGGCAGGGCTGTACTTCACGACGCCGTTCCTGGTCGCGGGTGTGTACTTGGCCAATCGTCGATACGACGCACCCGGCGGCGGCGGCCAGCTCTCCCCGCCGCTGCGCGGGGCCATCGCCGCCGTCGGAGTTCTCGCGGCCGGGACCAGCGCGTTGCTCTTTCTCGCGCCCGCACGCGCGATCGAGATCTGGCCATGGTTGCTCACGCCGCTGACGGCACGGGTGATGGGCGCGATCTTCGCGCTGGGCATCGCCGCCATCGGCGTCCTGCTCGAATCCCGCCGCAGCTCTACTCTGCTGATGGTGGAGGTCGCCTCGGTGATGCTCGTGCTGATCGCCATCGGCGCATTTCGCGGCCGACGAGATGTCGATGAATCCCGGCCACTGTCGTGGATGTTCGGCGTGGGCTTCATCGCGGTGATCACCTGCTGCCTGGCGATGCTCCTGGGGGAACGCAGGCGGGGACGCTCGGCCGGGACCAACGTGGGCAATTCGAGGTCCGAACGCACACATCGCGCGTAACGTTCACAACCTGATCGTCAGTGCCGACAAACAGAGGTCGGTGAGGCGAGTAGGCGCCAGCGTGTATGGACTCGTGAACCAGGGTGTCCAGGACCTGGCGGTGCAACTCGGCGGCGAGACGCTGTGGAACGAGATCCGGACTGCCGCCGGCGTCGACGTTACGTTCGGCGCAGCAGGTCGCGGGTCGGGTGCTGCCAGCGGATCAGCGCTTCGGCACCGGCCACGTGCTGCGTTGTTCTTGACGTCCTGACGACAGACGGCGACGGCGGCGATACACCCATTTGCCCGCGATTTAGCCGGACATGCCCAGCCAAAAGATGGTGATTTCGGACTATCCCGCTTGACCGATCTCCGGCCTAGCGTCACCAGGGACTAAAGCGATGCTGTGACCCTGGGGCTGCAATCTGGTCGCCTGGCCCTGGGTGAGCGAGTGGCGAAACCGACGCACCGAGTACCTGTGGTCCCGGGGGGGATCTGGGTCCACCGAGGGGATCGGTCTTGCGTACTCGCCTTGTCTCACCAGCCCGCCGCACGTTGACTGCCGGCGCCGTGGCCGTCGCGCTGATCGCAGCGAGCGGCCTACCCGTATTCGCCGACGAGATCCTCGCGGACTCCGACATCGTGACAGCCGGTGTGCAAGCAACGGTGATCAGCCTGTCAGCGACACCGGGTCAGCTGCTGGATGTCCCAGTCGACCTCTTCATCTCCTGCAAATCGCAGAAGCACATCAATGGCAATGTCGTGATCTCCTTGTCCGCGGCGGGATCAACCGTTCCGGCCGGGGGTTCCATGAGCGCCGCATCGGTGACGGTGATCCGGCCCAGCACGTGGCCGGCCGATAGCACGGGGTGTCCCGCCGTCAACCCGACGACCGCACCCGCACGCGTCACGCTGCGCCTAGGCGCGCCGACCGTAAGCGGGCCGCACATCTACAAGACGCGCTGGACTACGAATGACGTAGACGCAATGAGCGGCGCGTCTGACGCCGAAGTCACCATCAGAGTGACTGTCGCGCCCGCCGCCCCCACCGACTCGACGCCGCCGGTGATCACCAAGGTTGTCAGCGGGACGGCCGGCGCCAACAGCTGGTTCACGTCCGCGGTGACGGTGACCTGGAGCGTCACCGACGCGCAGTCCGCAGTGGTGATCGACTCGGGGTGCGGCGTGCAGAACTTCGTGACCGAGACGGTCGCCAGCTCGTCCAGCTGCCAGGCGCACAGCGCCGGCGGCTCAGCGAGCGACTCGACCTCGTTCAAGATCGACAAGACCGGACCGACCGCAGTCCTGTCCCCCGCGGGAACGCTTGGCCAGAACGACTGGTACACGTCCAACGTCACCTTGACCGCGACCGGACAGGACGCGATCAGCGGGGGCGTGACCTGCACTGCCCCGCAGTCGCAGACCACGGAGACGACCGGCGCGACATTCAACGCCACGTGCACCAATGCCGCCGGGCTCTCCAGTCCGACCAACTCGGTCACCGTCAAGGTCGACAAGACCGGTCCTTCCGCAACGCTCGCGGTCACCTCGGGCACCGCCGGCGCGAACGGCTGGTACACGAGCGACGTGACCGTCAGCGCGTCCGGCTCCGACCCGGTGAGTGGCGGCGTCACGTGCTCCGCCGCACAGTCGCTGAGCACCGACACCTCCGGTACGCCGGTCAACGGCTCGTGCACCAACGCGGCAGGCCTGGCGACCAGCGCGGCACCATTGACGGTCAAGCTCGACACCACCAACCCGTCCGCCGAACTCACTGTGACGGCCGGCACCCTCGGGACCGGCGGCTGGTACACGGACAACGTGACGCTGCACGCGTCCGGCACAGACAACGTCAGCAACCCCACCACCTGCCTACCGCTCGACC
>JBDSAK010000321.1:0-6725 GCA_039922195.1 Mycobacteriales bacterium | reverse complement strand
AACGCCAGCGCCGGCTGGTGGACGAAGACGAGCAGCGCTGTCGGGGCGGCGTACACCAGCATTCCGGCCGCGAGGACCACCGAGAGCCTCGGCAACGCGGCGAGTTTGTTGACGAACGTGGATGCGAGGATGCCGCCGATGCCCAGTGCTACCAGGAGATATCCGTATCCGGTTGCACCGGTGCCGAGCTTCTTCTCACTGAGGAAGACGAAGAGCACCGTGTCCATGCCGTAGAGCGCCGTCGTCGCGATGACGAAGCCGACGAGGACGCCGGCGCTCGACGAGCCCACGATCGCCCGGACGCCGACCATGATCTGCCGCAGCGGCCCGCCGTCCTTGGTCACGTCGGTCGGCGTACTGCGTGCGGACAGCCGCTTGACGATCAGCGCCGACGCGATGAACGTCAGCGCGTCGAGAGCGAAGACGACCGAAGGGTCTCCGAGCAACAGGACGAGCGCTCCGACTGCTGGCCCGCCGATGATCGCGACGTTGTTGATCGTTTCGACGAGCGCATTGCCCGCCGCAAGATCTCCTTCGCCCAGTAGCTGCGGCATCATCGCGGCGGTAGCGGGCTCGTAGACGCTCCCCGCCACGGTGAGCACTGCGGCGACCGCGATGAGCACCGCGGGATGTGCATCGAGGGCTGCGGCGGCAGCCATAGCACCCATGAGGATCGCGCGGATCACGTCAGAGGCGACCATGACGCGAACGCGTTCGAATCGCTCGGCAATGACGCCGGCGTACAGACTGGCGAAGAACCGCGGCACCATGCGGCCGATCGTTCCGGCCGCGACCCAGCCGGCGGAGTGCGTGTGGTCGTAGATGTAGACGATCAGCGCGACGTTGTACGCCCAGTCGCCCATCGACGACTGCACGAGCGCTGAGACCAGCAGCCGGAAATCGCGGTGCTGCCACGCTTTCCGGTAGGAGCCGCCGACTTCGGACAAGGACTACAACTCCTGACGATGGGGATGGCGCCACACTGGCATACGCGAAGAGCGCCGTCACCGCACGGCCTTCGAATTGTGCCGGCGTGGGCCGGACCATTACGGGCGATATCCGCACACATCGGGGCACTCCGGGTACGCCGCCCGCTGACGTCGAGTGCCCATCCGCAATAGCGTGTGGAGTCAAGCCGCGTTGTCGCCGAGGGGGTGCGCGTCATGGATGCATCCGAGCGGCTGACTCCGTTTGTCTCGCGATTCGTTCTCGACTGGCTGCGCGACTCGCGCGATCAGCGCCATCGAACTGCGGACGGAACTCTGGTCTTCGTCGACATCTCCGGCTTTACCCGGCTCACCGAGCGCCTCGCCGCGAAGGGAAAGATCGGCGCGGAGGAGATGAGCGGGATCCTCGACGTCACCTTCGCCGCGTTGCTGTCCGTCGCCTACGACTACGGCGCCTGGCTGGTCAAGTGGGGAGGCGACGCGGTCCTGCTGTTCTTCGACGGCGACCTGCACACCCGGCGCGCCTGTACTGCGGCACACGAGATGCGTAAGACCATGCGCCGGGTCGGCCGGCTGCAGACATCGGTGGGCGCGGTGACGTTGCGGATGTCGATCGGCGTACACAGCGGCGCTTTCGACTTCTTCCTCGTCGGCAGCCTCCACCACGAACTCGTGATCTGCGGACCGGCCGCGAGCGTCACCGTTCGCATGGAGACCGTCGCCGAGGCGGGCGACATAGTCGTCAGTACGGCGACCGCGTCGTCGCTGCCCGCCCGTTCTGTCGGAGCGGCCAAGGGTGCCGGGTTGCTGCTGGCGCGGTCGCCCGGTGCGCAGACCGATACGCGGGCACAGCAGCGAGACGTCTCGACCATTGATGTCGACAGCTGCCTTCCGGACACCATGCGCCGACACCTGCTGGCGGGCGGCAGCGACGGCGAGCACCGGATCGTCGCCGTCGCGTTCATCGAGTACTCGGGGATTGAGGACCTGCTCGAGAGCGACGGACCGGCCGCGGCGGCCGACGCGGTCGAACACGTGATCCGGCTCTGCCAGGAGGCGTCGCAGCGGCATCAGGTCACATTCTGGGAGACCGACGTCGGTGTCGACGGCGGGAAGGTGATGCTGCTCAGCGGCGCGCCGCGCAGCGCGGGCAACGACGAAGACCGAATCCTCGCGGTCGTCCGCGAGGTCGTCGACGGCGGGGAAGCGCTCAGACTCCGCGCCGGCGTCACCGCAGGACGGGTCTACACGGGCGAGTTCGGCCCGCCGTTCCGGCGTACGTATTCGGCCAAGGGCGATGTGGTCAACGTCGCGGCACGGCTGATGTCGAAGGCCGGCACCGGCGAGATCTACACGACCCCCGCAGTGCTCGCACGTGCCAGAACCGCCTACGCCACAGAGCTTCTGCCGCCTCTGACGCTGAAGGGCAAGAGCCGGCCGATCGACGTACACCGGGTCGATCACGTCATCGGCGCGAGTGCTGCCGCCGGCCGCGCAGAGCTCGACTTCATGGGTCGCGAGAGCGAGCTGGCGGCCCTGACCTCCGCTCTGGACAACGCGCGGAACGGCAATGGGGAAGTGTGGGAAATCTCGGGCGAGCCGGGCATCGGGAAGTCGCGGCTGCTCAGTGAGTTCCTCGCCGGTGCTGCGGGCGCGACGGTGCTGCGGGTCGAGTGCGACCAGTACCACTCGACGACCCCGTATGCACCGTTCCGGCGGATGCTGCGGCGGCTCGCCGGGATTGCGGACAACGCGGATCCAATAGGCGCGGGCCAGACATTGCTCAACGTCGTTGGGCAGGCCGCGCCCAGCCTGTTGCCGTGGACGCCGCTACTCGCTGCAGTCTTCGATGCGGAGGTGCCGGCGACGCCCGAGGCGGATCTGCTCGACCCTGCCGTTCGCAAGGCGCGCCAGGAGGCCGAAACGCTCAGGCTGCTCGGCGCCGTGGTCCCGGGCACACTGCTGGTCGTCGTTGAGGACATGCACTTGATGGACGAGGCTTCCGTCGACCTCTTGCGGCACCTGGCCATCGAGGCGACCAGTCGTGCGTGGCTCGTCGTGTCGACGACGAGGCGTGCCGGTGACGAGTTCGCACTTGCGCCGCTTCCGGTCCGTCGCCTTCATTTGGACCCGCTCCCTGACGCGGTCGTCGAGTCACTCGTCAAACACGCAACCGACGAGCGTCCGCTCAATCCGCACGAGTCAGCGATGGTCGTCACGCGGGCGGGTGGCAACCCGCTGTTCGTGCAGGAACTGCTCGCCGCGGTCTCGACGGGCAGCAGCGTTTCCGCGCTGCCGGACTCGATAGAAGGACTCATGGCAGTGCAGGTCGATGCACTGCAGCCGCTGGACCGCCGCGTTCTGCGCGTAGCCGCTGTGCTCGGCGTGCGTTTCGACCGAGACGTGTTCGAGGAGATGCTGCTCGCGGAGGAGCTCTCGGCCGACATCGGGGGAAGCGAGTTGCGCGCGTTTCTCGACGTCGACGGCGACACGCTGCGTTTCCGCAACACTCTCGCTCGCGACTCGGCGTACGAGGGTTTGCCGTACCGCCGCCGCCAGCTGCTGCATGGATTGGCTGGCGACGTCATCGAGCGCAAGGCTGGAGCGCGTGCGGACGACGAAGCAGACCTGCTGTCGCTGCACTTCCTCCAGTCGCGCAATCTGCCGGCGGCGTGGCGATACGCGAGGGTCGCCGGCGAGCACGCCCAAGGCGTTCATGCACAGGTCGAAGCGGCGCGGTTCTTCGAGCGGGCGCTCGAAGCGGCGAAAGACCTCGGACGTGACTACGACGGCCAGGCCGCGATCGTTGCCGAAGCGCTCGGCGACTCGCGGTACAAGCTGGGGGAGTTCTCGCAGGCCGCGGCGGCGTACCGAACATCGCGTTCGCTCGCCCGCGGGGACTCGGAGCACGCGCGCCTGCACTTCAAGTCGTCGCTCGTCGCCGACCGCACCGGCAAGCTCTCAAGTGCGCTTCGCTTGCTCTCGCGAGCGCAGCGACTGCTCGCCGCCGACGAGGACAACCTGGCGGCCCGGCTCCGTGCCGAATGCAGCGCGCAGTACGGCCTGATCCGCCACTGGCAGGGGCGCGACGCCGATGCAGTGGGCCATCTGCGCGAGGCGGTCACCCTCGCCGAGCGGGCAGGAGCAGACGACGCGGTCGCTACAGCACTGGTATGGCTCGACAACTGCGAGATGACGTTGGGTACGCCGGGCGCCGGGGAGCACGCGCTCCGCGCGTTGTCGATCTGGCGGCGCCTGGGCAACCGACCGTGGGAGGAGGCAAGGGTCCTCAACCAGTTGGGGATCCGGGCGTACTACCAAGGACGCTGGGACGTCGCGGTCGAGTACTACGCGCAATCGAAAGACGCCTGCGAACGCGCCGGTGATCAGTTCACTGCGGCCGTCGAATCCGGCAACATGGCGGAAGTCCTGTCCGACCAGGGTCATCTAGCCGCGGCGGAGAAGTTGCTCGTCGACGCTTTGCGGGTGTGGCGCGCGGCGGCGGCGCCGTCGTTCGTCGCGTTCGGCAAGAGCCAGCTCGGCCGGCTGGCCGCCCGCCGCGGCGACTTCGTAGCCGCGCATGACTGGCTGCGGTCCGCCCGCGCGGACTACGTGCGCGACGGTGAGCACGCGGAGGTGGCGGAGAGCGATGCGCGCCTTGCGGAATGCCTTTGCCTGCAAGGGGAATTCGACGCGGCGATATCCGCGGCCGATGCGGCGATCGCCGGCGCGACCAGCGGCAGAGGCGGCTCGCATCAGCTCGCGCTGCTGCAACGGGTGAAGGGGTTGGCGCTTGCCCAGCGCGGCGAAGTCGAGTCATCGCTCGCCGCGCTGGCGCTCAGCCTGTCGGCGGCGCGAAGTCGCGGCGCACGACACGAGATGGCTTGGACGATGCACGCCGAACTCGCCGTACGCCGAGCAGCCGCGCTGCCGGTCGACTCCGCCCTGGTCATTGAGCAGGCATCGTTGTTCGAGCAGCTCGGCATCGCGGCAGTGGCGGTGCGCCCGTTCGTGCCGCGCGCCTGATCACCAGAGCTTCGGGTCGGCCCGGCCGCTCAGGAACGGAATCGACACGGTCGCGATCTCGCTCGCGGCGCTCTTGCGACGCGATGTGACGCACGGGTTGCCAGCGGCCAGACCGGCCGCGCCGCAGCCAGGGAGCAGACCTTCGAATTCCTGGGTTGCGGAGTTGAAGACCGGGTCGCCGCCGGAAGCAGTTTTCCAGCCGTCCCACGGTGCGGCGAAGCAGATCGGGAAGCGGGGGGTGCCGTTGTCCGGGATCTGCTGCACCAGGTACTTGTCGAACGTCATCGTGACGGTCTTGTCGCGGTGGTCGACGAGGACTCGCACGACCTCCAGCCCGGTCGGCTGGTCGGCGGGCAGGCAGGTGGTGTTGGCCGGGATCTGATCCACACCGATGGCGAACTCCAGCACGTCCGTGGTCGGCGCGGCAGACACCACCACCGTCGCGGCGGTGTGGCTGCCCTTTGCGGATGCCCCGCAGGTCTGGTTCGGCTGGCACACGGTGCGCACCTGGATGACGTCGAATGGGGACGATGGCGCGTTGGTCGACAGCGTCGCCGCAAGGGTGCCGAACGACCAGGTCGCGGTGGCACGCAGCCGGTACCCGGTGCCCAGGTTGCGGGCCGAAAGTCCTGACGTGCAGGACGGCGAGCCGAAGGTCGCCGAACCGGCGGTTGTTGCGACGATCGTCGTGCCGGCGAGTCCCGGGTTGCCGAAGTTGGCATCGGCGAGCACCGTCACGTTGGCCGTGCCGGTTGTCACCGGGCTGCCGTCAGCAGCCACCACCTGGACACTCGGCGCCGGGCAGATGTACGACGTCGGGCCGCCGGCCGCGCTGACCTGAACCGTGGTCGGCCCGGTGGTGAACACGAGGTGGTGGGCAATGCCGGTCGCCACCTGTGGCTGCGTGCCGGCCAGGGTGAACTCGTTTCCATTGCCGGCGAAGTCGTTCGACTGCTTGACCACCGTCGTCCACGTGAAGTTGCCCGAGCCGGCCGGCGTATCGGCACGGACAGCGACATCGATCGACTGACCTGGCTCGAGCGCAACGCCAGAACTGCGCAGCTCAATGGTGCCCCCGGTCACCGGCGCGACGACGTACCAGCCGGCTGTGGCCACACTCGCGGACACGTTGGAAAAAGCAGCGTCGAGGGTGATGTTGGCGGAGCCGAGTGTCTGCTGGCTCGGCTTGGCACAACCAGGCGTCGCCGACCCGCAGTTGGTCAGCGTGACGGTGAAAGCCTGCTGGCTGATACCTGCACCGACCGCAGCCGGCGTGACGCGCGCCGTGAAGAATTTCGTGGACGGCGCGGCGTGCGCATCGGCGACGAGGGCGCCGCTGCCGAGGACCAGGCCCAGCACACCCGCAAGACCTAGGGTGCGCGCTCGCGTGCGCGTCCGGACAGCCCGAATTGACGTGGTCATGGTCACCCTCCTTGGTGCTCCGTGTTCACGGGAGCGCCGCGTCCGAACGGCGTAGTTGCGCCACTTCCACTACATCTACCGTGACCGGGCCATGGGGACCATGCCTACAAAGGACTAGATGCCGATCCCATTGGTGGAGAACAGGTCACCGAACGTCGCCGTCCGAACACTGAGGGACTTCAGCCGTGCGTCTTCCGAGCAGGTTGCTCGACGTGCTGCGCGGCAGGTTCGGCCCGCTCCGCGGGTGGGGCGGTGTCATGTGCCAGCAGATCGCTGACCTCGCGCATCGCGACAGCGTGTGCGGCCGCAGAACCGCTGACGCAATCGAGG
>JBDSAK010000320.1:0-22789 GCA_039922195.1 Mycobacteriales bacterium | reverse complement strand
GTGGCCTCCAGGTCCACCCAGCATGTCGTGATCGGAGGCGAGGGCGAGCTGCCCTACGCCCTGGCGGATCTGCTGCGGGTGGGCGGGATCGGCCAGGTCAGCGTGGGGACCAACGCCCTGAACACGCTCGACCTGGAGCTGCGCGGTCAGCGAGCCAGCGGGAGGCACCACACGTTCGGCTCCGCCTCGGATCTGCCCACCCGCCCCGATCTCGTGGTGCTGACCGCGATGAGGGCGTTACACCCGGATACGGGCGAGCCGTGGCTGCGCCGCGGGATACCGCATCTGCCGGTGGTGGCTCAGGTTCATCGGGTGAGCGTTGGCCCGCTGATCACCCGGGACGCGGGGCCATGCCTGACGTGCATGGATCTGCACCGCCGTGACCGGGACGCTGCCTGGCCGGTGGTGCTGGCCCAGCTCGCCCCTGCATGGCCGCTCCACCCGGCCGCGCCGGTCAATCTCGAGGCTGCACTGGCTGCCATGACCACCGGGGCGGCCGCCATGATCGTGCATGCATACCTGGACGGTCAGCCGGTGCCCGCCGACCTCTGTCTGGAGCTGTCACTGCCATGGCCTGTGGTCCTCTGCCGGCGCTGGTTTCGCCATCCACTTTGCGGCTGCGCTGCCGAGCACGCGACAATAGCCGGGTGAGCGAAATCCCCCGCAGGGCGGCGATGCGCACGGTCAAGCTGGCGGCGCTGCCGTTGGGGCTGGCCGGTCGCACCGCTCTGGGCCTGGGCAAGCGGGTCGGAGGCAAGCCGGCTGAGCTGGTAGCGGCTGAGATGCAGGCCCGCACAGCCGATCAGCTCTTCAAGGTCCTCGGCGAGCTCAAGGGCGGGGCGATGAAGTTCGGCCAGGCGCTGAGCATCTTCGAGGCAGCGCTGCCCGAGGATCTCGCCGGGCCCTACCGCGCGGCTCTCACCAAACTCCAGGAGGCCGCGCCCCCGCTGCCGGCTGCCACGGTGCACGCCGTCCTGCGCGAGGAGCTCGGGCCCGACTGGCGCGACCGGTTCACCCAGTTCGACGAAAAGCCCGCCGCGGCCGCGAGCATCGGCCAGGTGCACAAGGCGGTGTGGCACGACGGCCGCGTCGTCGCGGTCAAGGTGCAATATCCGGGCGCGGGCGCAGCATTGCTCGCTGACCTCAACCAGCTCGGCCGGGTCGCGAAGCTGTTCGGCACGATCACGCCCGGCCTCGACGTGAAGCCACTCATCGCGGAGCTCAAGGCCAGGGTCACCGAGGAGCTCGACTACGTGCTCGAAGGCGAGTCGCAGGCAGCCTTCGCCGCGGCTTTCGCCGACGACCCCGACGTACTCGTGCCCGGCGTGGTCGCGGTCAGTGAGCGCGTGCTGGTCACCGAATGGATCGACGGTACGCCGCTGGCCCAGGTCATCCGCGCCGGCGACGACGTCGACCGCGACCGGGTCGGCATCGTGTTCGTTCGCTTCCTCTACTCATCGCCGTCGAAGGTCGGCCTGCTGCACGCCGATCCGCACCCCGGCAACTTCCGGCTGATGGACGACGGCCGGCTCGGCGTCATCGACTTCGGCGCCGTGGCGCGGTTGCCGGACGCGTTGCCCGAGCCGATCGGGCGGCTCGCTGCACTCGCGCTGGTCGGCGACGCGGGCGCCGTACTCGATGGGCTGCGAACCGAGGGGTTCGTGCTGCCGGGCATCCAGATCGACGCGGACGGCGTCCTTGGCTACCTCGCGCCGCTGCTCGAACCGATCGCGACGGAAGAGTTCACGTTCAGCCGAGTCTGGCTGCGGGCGCAAGCGACCCGGGTCGGTGACCCTCGTTCGCCGGCGTCGCAGCTCGGGCGCCAGCTCAATCTCCCGCCGTCGTACCTGCTCATCCACCGCGTCACGATGGGGGCAATCGGCGTGCTGTGCCAGCTGGGCAGCACCGGCAGATTTCGCGACGAGATGATCAAATGGGCACCGGGGTTCGTCGTCGCCGCCGCACCCCCGAAACCGAAGCGTCGGGCGCGTAAGGGAACGCAATGACCGAGGAAGACCCCGTCTACTGCGCGGTCTGCGGGAAGCTCGCGGCCGGGGGCGTACCGGCCACCTGGTCGATGCAGCACAGCGATCGCGGTCTGCAGATGCTCTGCGACGAGTGCACCCGGGCGAACATCCGCTCCATCGAAGGCCGGCTCGACGAAGCCTGGTGGTAGCCACGAGCGAAGCGCCCCGATCCCTTACGGGACCGGGGCGCTTGCCCTTCCGGCGGGTCGCTTGTCAGCGAGTCGCTAGCGCCACGACCCGGGCGCGCAGGACAGACTTCTTGGCCGTCTTGCGCTTGGCGCGCCGGGCGAGCACCGCTTGGCGCACCAGGCGCTGCGCGTCAGCCTCGCTCCGGCGCTGAGATATTCGATTCCGTGCGAGTTCTTCGGTCAGTAGGTACATCTGTTCACTCCTGTCGATGGTCGAGCCGTCGGCGCGCGTGATCGCCGAAAAGGCGAGATGCGCGAGGTAGAGCTCTGCTGGTGTAGTCATGCGGCGTACTCCTTCCTCGGGCGACCACGAGGCCGCTTGCGTGCGACAACGGCGCCTGCCACGACGAGCTCGCCGCCCCAGACGCCCCACGGCTCACGCCGTTCGAGGGCGCCTTCGAGGCACTCGAACCTGATCGGACAGCCGACGCAGACCGCCTTCGCCGACTCGACGTCAGCCGGGGATTCGGCGAAGAACAACTCCGGGTCTTCGCTCCAGCACGGCAGTTCTGCTTCCTGCGTGCGCTCGAGCTGCTGGATGGACACTCCTGGTCACCTCCTTTTGCACTTCTGGACAAAAACAAAGGCCGCGGTTCCCCTGATGGGGTTCCGCGGCCTCGAGGGCGCTTGGTCGGCTCCTAGGTATGAGCCGAACTCCCTCGAGACTGCGGTGCCTGCTTGGCCGTTGCTGCCGTGAAGCCGGCAATGGCGGGCGAGGCGTTACGGACGGCAAGGCGCATGGCGTCATTGCGCGTGCACAGCCACGACTGCGGCGCGACGACGGTGAACGTGCTCGCGTGAACGTGGCCCATGCCCGGCAGCGCATGCCGAAGGCCGCCCGTGACGGCGGTCGCAGATACGTCGCTGTAGTTGTTCACCGGGCACCTCCTCGTCGTGTCGGGATCGTGTGCGCGCCTTCGCGTGCTCCCGGAGGGTATTGGGCCCCCGCCGGAGTCGGCAACTCTTTTTTGCGTCAAAGCTTTTTCGCGCCGCGATCTTCTCGCTCGCGATGGCCGAATCGTTACTTTCCGCGGCACATCCAGGAGCGGGCGCTCTGCTCTCGCCGCCCGCTGGCGGCGGCGGTGGTGCGGGGCGGACGAGCGGCGACCAGAGCGACGAGGTAGTCGCGGACCGAACCGAGCATGGCCCGGTCCGCCAGTTTCGACAGCGCACCGGCAGGTTGAACCAGCCCCGCGACCGCCCAGGCCGACCCGAACTTCATCAGCTGGTCGGGACCGGGGCGGCGCCGGACCGGCGCTCAGCCATCGCTGGGCGCCCGGTCCAGATCGAGGTCGCTGTCGACGTCGGCATCGTTCAGCGCGAGCAGCACGCCCGCCCCGAAGAGAAACTCAGGCGGGAACAACGAGGAGACGATGCGGAAGAACGCACCGTCGGTCGCGTCGTCCCAGCCGCGCGGCTGCTGCCGGGTAAGCGTCTTTGTCGTCACTGCGTTCATGTCTTGTCCTGCCCTTCAGTGGGGGCCGCCGGCGCCTGGCTGCTCTCCGGCGAGGACGTCACGTTCTCGCGGGCCGCTGAAGAACCGCTGACGGCCCGCTGAACCCCCACTTCTGGGTGAAGCCGTTACTGGACGGGCGTGCTCCGGCAACGGCGCATTCGCATTTCGCTCCGCGCCGCCGCGCGGATCCGCGCCGCCGCGCCGCCGCGCCTCCGCGCGGATCCGGCCGGCCAGGGCTACTTGACGGCGCCAGCCGTCAGGCCGGACTGGATCTGTCGCTGGAAGATCGCGTAGACGAAAATCATCGGCAGGATCGCGATCGTCAGCGCGGCGAACAGCCCCGACCAGTCGGCCTGGTAGCCGGCGGACACCGATATCTGCGCAATGCCCTGGGTGAGCACCCACTTGTCCTGTGCGCCGCCGACGAGGACCAGCGGCAGCAGATACTGCGCCCACTGCCCGATGATGTTGAAGATCGCCACGCTGATCAGGCCGGGCTTGGCCATCGGCAGCATGATCCGGAAGAACAGCGACGTGTGCGAGCAGCCGTCGAGGATGCCGGCCTCCGCCACGGACGTCGGCAGTGTCCGGAAGAACGCGCTGAGGAAGAACACCGTAAAGGGCAGCGAGTAGGCGATGTAGACCAGAATCAGGCCGTGGTAGGTGTTGAGCATGCCGAGCGACTTCACGACGAAGAACAGCGGGACGATCGCGAGGAACGTCGGGAACGCCAGCCCCGCGACGAACAGCAGGTAGAAGAACTTGCGGCCGCGGAACTCGTAGCGGGAGAGCACGTACGCCGCCATCGATCCGAACAGCATCGTGCCGAACGTGCTGAACGACACGACGATCACGCTGTTGAGGAAGTAGGTGCCGGCGCGCGACTTCGTCCACGCCCGCGAGAAGTTCTCCCAGCGCAGCTCCGCCGGCATCGTCCACGGGCTGCTGAAGATCTCGGTCGTGTTCTTGAAGGCAGCGAGGAAGACCCACAGGATCGGAATGATGATCATGAGCGCCCAGAGCGCGAGCGCGATCTGCCCCAGACCGTTGAACAGTCCGACCTGCGACCGCTGACGCTTGGCGCGCTCCTTGGCCGCATCGAACTGCGGGGGGGCCGCGTCTTCTACGCGTACAGCCATATCGGCGGCCTCAGTACTCGATCGCTTCGCGCCTGGTCACCCGAAGGGTGAGCGCGGCGAAGGTGATGGACATGAAGAAGAGCGCGACACCGAGCGCCGAGGCGTAGCCGAAGTTGTTCTTGCCGTAGGCGCGGAAGATCTCGACGGCCATGACAGTTGTCGTGCCGTTGGGGCCGCCCTCGCTCAGGGCGAGGACGTTGACGATGGCGAACGCGTCGAACGCGGCGATGCCCAGGTAGACCCAGGCCACCTGGAGGGTGTCGCGCAGCAGCGGCAGCGTCACCCCGAAGAACAATCGGAACTTGCCCGCACCGTCGAGCTCGGCAGCTTCGTAGAGCTCCTGCGGGATCGATCCCATGCCGGCGGTGAACAGCACCACGTAGAAGCCCACCGAGACCCAGACCAGCACGGCGATGATCGACGGCAGCGCGAGGTGGGGCTTGATCATGAAGAAAACCGGATCGAACCCGAGCTTCATCAGCACACCGTTGATGAGCCCGGATTCGTTCGGCCGGTACACCGTCTGGAAAAGCACCGCGATGATCGGCACGGCCAGGACCTGGGGTAGGAAGAACACCACTCGGTAGAACTTCGATCCCCAGACCCCGGCCATGTCGCCGCTCTTTGACTTACCGCCCACGCTCAACAGGAACGCGAAGAACAGGGCGATGACGATCGTGATCACAGGCAACGTCACCAGCAGGATGCCGTGGTGCTGCACGGCCTGCCAGAAGCGATCGTCGTTCGACCACAAACGTTCGTAGTTCTTGAACCCGATCCACTTCGGTGCGACGTCGAACCCTCGCCAGGCAGTCATCGAGATGTAGAACGCCCGGGTGTAGGGGTAGAGCACAAACACCACGTACAGCGTCAGCGGTACGACGAGAAAGCCGGCGATGAACGGGTATTTGCGGTGCCGCATGATCAGTGCCGATCTTTAGCGCTTGAACTTGACGACGGCGTCGTCCTTCTTGAGCTCGTCGGCCTTCTTCTGGATTCTGCTGCAGAACTCGTCTGCCTTGATACGGCCGAACATCAAATCGTTGGTCGCCGTACGAGCCTCGGTGTCGAGGTCCTTGTACCAACCGTCGAAGAAGATGTTGACGACGTCCGCGCCGGCGGCCTTGAGCGCAGCCTGCGAGCTCTTGACTCCGGGCGGGAACTCGACCGCGTCGGACGCCCCGACCACGACGGTCGGCGAGCCGATGAGCTTGGCGAAGCCCTCGCCGCCGGCCTTCGACAGCATCTGGCGCATGTACTCGAGACCGCCGGCCTTGTTCTTCGCCTTCGCCGGAACGACGTAGCCCTCTCCGGCGGTGGCGCGAACACCTGCGGCGCCCATCTTGCCGCCGGCCGCTGCCGGTACGGGGATCATCTGGTACTCGAAGCCCTCCGGCGTGTCCTTCTTCTGCTCGTTCTCCAGCCAGTCACCGGAGGGGTAGAAGCCCACCTTGTACTGGTTCTGCTGCAGTTGGACGTCGGTGTGCTTGAGACCCTCGTGGCTCTTGTCCATGTACTTGGCGCCGACCTCGGCCCAGAGGGTTGCGGCCTGCTTGACGGCGTCATTGGTCCACGCCCCGTCCTCGAGGTTGTCGATGTTCTTGAGGACATCGCCGCCGCCGATCTTGGCCGCGTGGGTGAGGATGACATTCCACTGGTAGTACGGCGCGTTGGCGCCGGCGTACGCGTACGGAATGATCTTCTTCGCCTTCATCTCGTCGAGCACCTTGATGAACGAGTCCCAGTCGGTCGGCGGGGTCCAGCTGTTGTCCTTGAAGAGCTTGCCGGAATACCACAGGCCGAAGACGGTCGAGACGTAGTACAGGACGTACGGCTTGCCGTTGAACGAGCCGACATCGATCGTGCCAGGGACAACGGTGTCGCGGACTTTCTTCGCCGGGTCGTCGACGGACGGCGCGTCCCAGAGCGCCGTCAGATCTTCGAGCTGGTTATCGGCGACGAGCGCGCCGAAGTCCATCGACTTGGCACCCGAGTTGTTCACGAAGTCCGGCGGGTCGCCTGCGGCGAACCGCGGCTGCACGACCGTCGAGATCTCCTCGGTCGCCTGGTGCTTGATCTCGGCCTTGGCAAACTTCGCCTTGTACAGGGGCTCGTGCACCTCTTTGGCGTACTTGTCGGTGTAGCCACCCGCGAAGATGACCAGGTCGAGCGCGGCGTCCTCCTTCACGTCGAAGGGGTTGTCACCGGCGCCGCCGGCCGGAGCTTCGGTCGCTGCCGAACTGCTCACGGCGGCGGACGACGATCCGGCGGCCGATGAGGAACCGGCGGCCGATGACGATCCGGCGGCGGGGGTGGAGCCGCTGGCGCCCGGCTTCGGGTCGTCGTCCTTGCCGCAGGCGGCGAGAATCCCCGCGCCCGGGCCGACGAGCAAGCCTGCTGCAGCTGCGCGCGCCAACAGCGCGCGTCGGCTGAGCGGGTAGCTGAGGTCTGGCATGTGTTCTCCTCGGTTCTGGTGGTCCGCGAACGTGCTGTGTGGCCGAAAGTCCCCCACCCGGGGGGTGATGTCAACCGGTCTAGACCAGTGTTGTCCAGATCGTTATATTGGCCTAGACCTTTGTACGAGAACCGGCAAAAGTTCCCGCTGCGCGGGCGCTTATGCAGACGTGATCGTCAGGACGTCGTCGCCGTACTTGGCGAGCTTCCCGGCCCCGACTCCGGGGATCGCCACGAGCTCGGCAACCGTTTGCGGCTTCGCCTCGGCGATGGCCGTCAGCGTCGCGTCCGTGAACACGCAGAAGGCCGGCTGCTTCTGCTCGGTTGCCCGGCCGAGGCGCCACTCGCGCAGCCGCTCGAAGAGCCTTTCGTCCATCGACGACGGGCAGGTCGCGCACCGCCGCAGCTTGCGCTCCGCTGCCTTGAAGACCGGCTTTCCGCACACTCGACAGACCGCGGTGCCGCGCGCCGGGCCGCCGCGTGGCGTCGCGGCCCGGGCCTCGGCCGGGGCGCGCAGCGCTCGAACCGCCGGCTGGTCCAGCAGGAAGCGACTTGGCCGGCGCGACTTGCGGCCGCCGGTGGCGCGCGCCTGCGCCCAGGTGAGGACGAGGGATTCGCGGGCTCGGGTCACGCCGACGTACAGCAGTCGCTGCTCTTCGGAGATCTGCTCAGGTGTCACGGCATGCTGGATCGGCATCGTGCCGTCGGCGAGGCCGACCAGGAACACCGCGTCCCACTCGAGCCCCTTTGCGGCGTGGAGGGAGGCCAGCGTGACGCCGTCGACGGTCGGGGCATGCTGATGCGCGGCCCGGTCGTCGAGCTCGCCGAGGTACGCCGCGAAGGTCAGACCGGACGCCGCCGCCGCCAGGTCATCGGCGAGCGTGACAAGGGCAGCGAGCGCCTCCCACTTGTCGCGGGCCGCGCCGCCGCCGGGAGGGGGCGCGGGAGTCCAGCCGGCCGTCGAGAGCACCCGGCGTACGGCGGCGGGCGGTCCCTCGTCGTCGTCCACCTCACCCGCCGCCGACCGGAGGGCCGCGCGTGCCGACCTGATCTCGGGACGATCGAAGAAGCGGGCGCCCCCCCGGACGACGTACGGGATGCCTGCGGTCGACAGCGCTTCTTCGTACGCCTCGCTCTGCGCGTTGACGCGAAAGAGGATCGCGATCTCCGCGGCCGGCGTGCCGCCGTCGATCAGCGCGCGCACGAGGCGCGCGACGTCGGCGGCCTCGTCGGGTTCGCTGTCGTGCTCGCGGAAGATCGGCGCCGGACCGGGCGCGCGCTGCGCGACGAGCGCCGGAGCCTTGATGGCCCGGGCGCCGGGCACCGCGGCCGAGGCGATGTCGTTGGCCAGCGCCACGATCTGCGGTGTCGAGCGGTAGTCGCGCACCAGGCGGACGACCGTCGCCTCCGGGTAGCGGCGAGGGAAATCCAGCAGGAAATCGGGCGTCGCGCCGGTGAACGAGTAGATCGTCTGGTTGGGGTCGCCGACGACGCAGAGGTCGTCGCGATCACCCAGCCAGGCCTGCAACAGCCTGTGCTGCAAGGGATTGACGTCCTGATACTCGTCGACGACGAACGACCGATACCGCGAGCGCACTTCGTCGGCCACGTCGTCGTGCTCTTCGATGCCGGCGGCGGTCAGCAACAACAGGTCGTCGAAATCGATGCTCCCGGCCCGGCGCTTGGCCTTCTCGTAGCCCGTATAGATCGCGGCGAGCTCGGCCGCCGGCACGGGTGGCTCGCGGCCTGCGGCAGTCGCGGCGGCGGCGTACTCCCCCGGTCCGATCATCCGCGCTTTCGCCCATTCGATCTCAGCGGCGAGATCGCGCAGCTCGGCGCCGCCACCCCGGCGA
Source organism: Mycobacteriales bacterium (assembly GCA_039922195.1). Classification (GTDB taxonomy): domain Bacteria; phylum Actinomycetota; class Actinomycetes; order BP-191; family BP-191; genus JBDTYE01. The sequence goes on along the minus strand of JBDSAK010000320.1, from coordinate 13,672 downwards.
CCGGCCCGGCTGGCGGCCTCGGCCACGAGTCCGAGCTTGGACTCGACGATCCGCGGCATCTCGCCGCCGACGACCCGGGGCCAGAAGTAGGTCAGCATGCGCAGCGCGGCGGCGTGAAAGGTGCGGGCCTGTACGCCGTCCGCGCCGAGAGCGCGCAGCCGGCCGCGCAGCTCCCCTGCGGCCCGGGCGGTGAACGTGACGGCGAGCACCCGTTCGGCCGGAACGACGCCGCACGCGACGGCGTAGGCGATGCGGTGGGTGATCGCGCGGGTTTTGCCGGTGCCCGCACCGGCGAGAATGCAGACAGGTCCCCGCACGGCCTCGGCAGCCGCCCGCTGCTCGGGATCGAGCGCGGCGAGGATCGAAGCGGGGTCTGCAGTCATCCGCGACAGGGTAACCGGGCGCGGCGACGCCCTCGGCGGGTATGAACAGCCGCAGCCGCCGTGTTGTGGAGAAGTCCGCCCAGCTGCCGAGGAGAATCGTGTCCGCCGAGCTCGTCATGTACACCACAGCGTGGTGCGGCTCCTGCGTGCGGCTCAAGCGGTTCTTCGACCGCGAAGCCATCTCGTTCCGCGAAGTCAACATCGAGCATGATCTCGAGGCCGCCCGGTACGTGGGCTCGGTCAACAACGGCAATCACACGGTGCCGACGCTGCGGTTCAGCGATGGTTCGGTCATGACCAACCCGACGCCGGCCCAGGTCCTGGCCAAAGTTGCTCCGAGCGAGTGAAATCACCCGTCCGAATCTCCCGTTATCGGGGCGAACGACGTACCCTCGACGGCGACGGGGTTGCGCGCTCTCACTGAGACGATGGATTCCATGACCACCACCGGCCTCACCCATCCGACCGTCGACGCGGCGCTGGCGACGGCCGCGACGCTGCTCGACATGGAGGTCGTCCTCGTCGGCAGCCTCTCGGAAACGACCTTTACCGTCGCGCGGGTCCACGGCGACTGGGCCGGGCTCGAGGAAGGGACAACGTCGGATCGCAGTGACTCGTTCTGCCACCGGATGCTGGCCGGGGCGCCGTGTCACACCTCCGACGCCGCGCACGATCCCGACTATGCCGATGCGGCCTTCCGCACACACCTCAACATCCGCTCGTACGTCGGCGTGCCTATCCGCGCTTCGGACGGCCGCCTGCTGGGCACGCTGTGCGGGCTCGACAGCGAGAGCGTCGACATCGACGACACGACGGTCGGCGTCCTGCGCGAGCTGGCCAACATCGTCGCGCTGTACATGACCGACGAGCTGCAGTCGGCCGTTATCCGGCGTACGCCGGAGGGCTGGCAGGTCGGTGACGAAAGCGCCGACGACCTGCTCAGCGCGATGGTCCTCGCCGACCTGCTGTCCGGCGAGCTCGAGCGCATCCCGCGGCCCGCGCGGGCGGACGACGGCAGCGACGAACTCACCAGGCTGAGGGTGACGGTCAGCCAGCTGGAGCACGCGCTCGCCGCCCGCATCACCATCGAGCAGGCCATCGGCGTGGTCGCCGAGCGGCAGCGATCGACGCCGCGGGAAGCATTCGAGCGGATCCGCAAGGTGGCCCGCAGCGGCGGCGTCCGGATTCACGACCTGGCCCGCGACGTCGTCGCGTCAACGACGACGCCGACCGACCTCCCCCGCGAGCTGCAGTAGGACATTGGTACGGCGGACGCCGGGCCTCGATATGGTCCGCGCGTGAAGGAAAGCCGTCGGCGCAACGTCGAACCCGCCATGACGGTCGCGCAGCTGCGGCTCGAAGACACCGGCCGCGACGGCGCCGCCGCGCCCTTCGTGCTCGCCCCAGTCCCCCCAGCACCGCCGCAACGGCCCGCGAGCGACGCGGATCCGGACGCCTTCATCGCGATGATCAAGCTCTACGACCGGCCCCTGCGCGCGCTGGTCTACCGACTGATGGGTGACCGGCACGTCATGGACGACGTCCTGCAGGACGTCTACCTGCGTGCCTACCGCGCGCTGCCGTCCTTCCGCGGTGAGGCAGCGCCCGGTACCTGGCTCTACCGGATCGCCTACAACGTCTGTATCGACGAATTGCGGCGCCGGCAGCGTCAGCCGCGCATTCCACTCGACGAGATGTACGACGAGCCGCACGACGGCGTCGACCCCGGCGACGAGGCCGCGATGCGCGGCGACGTCGCGATCGCACTGGAGGCACTTCCCATGGACCAGCGAGCGGCCGTGCTGCTCGTCGACGTACACGGCTTCGATTACGCGCGCGCGGGCGAGATCCTCGGCGTACCGGCGGGCACGGTGGGCTCGCGCGTTTCACGGGCCCGCGCGACGCTGCGCGAGTCGCTCGGAGGTCAGCGATGATCCGTCGGCGGCGCACCGACGAGTCGGTCGGCGCCCTGCTGCGCTCGCTCGAGGTACCCGAGCACGCCGACGACTTCTTCGAGCGGTTGGGCGCATCGTTGCTCGCCGACGACGAGATTCCCGGCGATCGCAAGTCCGACGTCGTCGACCTCTCGGTACGCCGCGACGCACCGGCTCGGAGCAAGCGCGGCGTTCGCCGGGTCATGCGGGGCGCTACTGCACCGGCGGCCGCCGTGGCCTGTTTCGCCCTCGTCGTCGGCGGCGGTCTGCTGGGGCGGCAGACGGTCGAGGACCGCCGCGACCGCGCCGAGGTTCGCCAGCGACTCCTGTCGATCCAGCCGCCAACCGCGGCGAAGACCGGGCTGCGCGTGCAGTTCCGGCACAGCAAGGATGGCAAGACGGTCCAGTCGTACGAGGCAGTCATCAGCCCGAACGGCGACTACCACGTGTCGCGGCGCAGCCCGAAGCTCGAGGCCAATTACGACGCCACCACCGGTGTCCGCTCGCTGTTTCACGCGCCGGAGGGCGTGCCCGTTCTGCAAACCGGCACGGTGCCGCCCGCTGGCCGACCGGACCGGCCAACTCCTGATTCGATCGGCCTGCTCAGCCGCGACCTGGGCGCCGGCGTCCGTGCGATCGCGGCGGAGGATCCGGCGGCCGTCTCGAATGTCACGCTCCTCGGCCGATCGGCCATCGATTACGTCAGTACGGACGGTGGCGGCGCCTACTTCGCAACGCAGCACCTGGTGATCGACTCGGCGACCGGCATCTCCCTCGTCGTCGAGCAGCGGAAGGCTGACGGGACGTTCGCCCGATTCACCTACGTCGACGCCCTCATGGAAACGGCTCTTGACGCCGCCGCGCTCGCTCCGCCGCTCCCGACTGCGCAGGCTGTCGCCGAGCCCAACGCCGAGCGAACGACTGATCTGCCGGCGCTGGCAGGTGCGCTGGCCTACTCGCCGGTGACACCTCGCTGGGCACCTGCGGGCTACCGGCTCTCCCACGTAACGTTCGCGCCGACTCTGGTAGATGTGGATGAGCAGACCAACCCGTCGTCCGCCGACGTCGTGTCGCTGGTCTATCGGAACGGATTCGATTCGTTCACGGTGACCAACCGCCGGGCAGTGGCGGGGAGCGGCTCGGCACGCTGGTCCGATCCGTTCCTGCAGGGCAACCCGCTCGTCAGCTCGAGTTCCGTCGGACGCGTGGCCAAGGGCGCGCTCGCCGGTGTCGACTTGCAGGTCAGCGTTTCGGCGGTGCTCTGGCCGCACGTGTGGGCGCAGCGCGGAGACGTCGTGGTCACCATCGCCGGCAATCTGACCCGCGCCGAACTACTCCGGGTGGCCGAGTCATTGGCGCCCTACCGCCACTAGCCGGCCCTCAAGGCGCAGCGCGATGCAGCCGACCTTCTAAGCAACCATTGGAGGTCCCGAGTGCCCGGCTCGGAACGAATCATCCGACCGTCCGCCGTGCTGCCGGAAAAGGCGGCCGTCACGATCGTTGCCGCACTGTCGGAGAACGACGTCTCGCGTGGCGGGGTCTGGAACGCCTCGGTTTCCGTCTGGCAGCTCTACGACCAGCCATGGTCGGGGATCGCGGGGACGCGCGGCGACGCACAACTCGTCGGCATGATCGCCGTCGTCTATGACAGTCCGTCGCGGCACCTCATCACGATCTACAAGGCGGTCATCACCGACTTCGGTGCCGAGATGGGGATGACGGTCGAGAGCCTGTGCGACCAAGCGCTCGGCTTCGCCGGGCTCACCCTCGCGACCTGCCCGCGCGCCGACCTGGCCGCGCCCCCCGCGGCCGACCCGTTCCGCGCCGCAGCCGCCTCCGCCTCGCTGAGTGAACGGCTCGCGGCACTGGCCTCACGCCCGCAGTAGCACCGGGTCCCTCGCGCGGCACGAAGCGGGAAGGGCGCCGGCCTCCCACTGTCCTGCCCCGATGTCACCCCACACTAGGGACGTGCTGACCCTCGTGCGCCGGTATCGGCTGCTCACCGCGGTGCTGGCCGTCGTGGTGGCCGCCGCGATCACCGCGCCCCTGCGCGGGCGCACCGAACCAGCCGCGGCGGCAGAGATCCGCCGCGATACGCCGTCCGCCGTCGAGAAGTTGCACGTGCCGGTGACACTCGCTTTCGCCGGCGACGTGCACTTCGAAGGGGCGTTGACGAACGCACTCGCGCGCGACCCCGCCGGCGTCCTCGCACCGATCGCGCCCGTGCTCCGCAAGGCCGATGTCGCGGTCGTCAATCTCGAGACGGCCATCACGACGCGCGGCACTGCTGCGGTCAAGACGTACACGTATCGTGCGCCGGGTTCGGCGTTCACGGCCCTGCGAACCGCGGGCATCGACGCAGTGAGCATGGCCAACAACCACGGCCTGGATTTCGGCTCCGTCGGGCTGGTCGACTCCCTCGCCGCCGCCAATGCGGCGAAGTTTCCGATCATCGGTATCGGCAGCAATGACGCGGAGGCATACCGGCCGTACGTCGCGACGGTGCGCGGGCAGCGAATCGCCGTGATCGCGGCGACGCAGGTGATCGACCGCCGGTACCTGACCGCGTGGACAGCGACCCAGACGACCGCCGGACTGGCCTCCGCCAAAGAGGTCGAGCGGCTCACGCTTGCCGTCCGAGAGGCGCGAAAGACATCGGACACCGTGGTCGTCTACCTGCACTGGGGCATCGAGGGAGCGCAGTGTCCGAGCGCGGCACAGCGCACGCTCGCCGACGAACTGGTGACCGCGGGTGCGGACGTCATCGTCGGGTCGCACGCGCACGTCCTGCAGGGCGCCGGGCGATCCGGCACGGCCTTCGTCGCCTACGGCCTCGGCAACTTCGCGTTCTACGCGCGCGGCGGTCTGACGACGCAGTCCGGCGTACTCACGCTGACCGTCACCGGCCGAAACGTCGACACGTACGCGTGGTCGCCCGCGGTCATCAAGGCCGGCGTGCCGACTCCGCTCGCCGGCGCGCCCGCACAGGCCGCGGTGGCGTCCTGGAACGCGCTGCGTGCGTGCACGGGACTCGCGCCGTAGCGAGGGTGCCCGAGCCGCACGACCTGTTGGGGAATCAGGCCCGACCCGCGCGATCGCGGCAACCCCGGGTGCCCGCCATATTCCCGACTGGTCGCAGCCGCGGCCGGCACGGCGACTGGCGAGGGCCGCCGTCACGCGGGAACGACCGGGATTGCCGTCAACAGGTCGGCGAGTTCGTCTGCATCGAGCAACCGCTCCGGCCGGACGACCTGCTCGGCGGGCACGTACAGGAACGCCGCCCGCACCCGCTCCGGCGCAACCCCGGCGAGCGCCGCCCAGGCGAGCCGGTAGCAACTGAGCTGTACGGCGGCGGCGGCCGCGGCATCTCCCGCCGGAGCGCGCCCCGTCTTGTAGTCGACGACGTCGAACCCGCCGTCGTCGTCGGCGTACACCGCGTCCATGCGGCCCCGGACGATGTGACCGGCAAGGGAGAGATCGAACGGCACCTCGACCTCGACCGGCTCGCGGGCGGCGTACGGCGAGCGCAGGAAGTGCGCTTGAAGTTCGGCGAGGTCGGTGTCGGCCGCGTCGTCGTCAGCGGCTCCGGACAGGTCGTCGGGACCGAGCAGCTGACGCTGGCCCGATCGGCCCTCGACCCACGCGTGGAATGCCGTGCCGCGCCGTGCCGCGGTGCCCGGAGGGCGCGGCAGCGGCCGGGCGAGCCGTTGCGCGAGGTCGGCCGCATCGCTGCGCAGCTCGACGAGCGTCGTCGCGCTGAGCTGCGCCGGCAGGTGCGCGGTCCGCGTGGAGCCGCGATCGGCAGCCAGTTCCTTGAGCAGCACGGCCGACTCGGTCTGCCACCGGGACGCGATCGCCGCATCAGCGCCGTCGAGCGCCGCGGGGAGCGCGAGCTCGCCGGGTCGCATGGCCGCGCGCACCGCGTCGGCCGCGGCCGCGACGTTGGCCAGTCCGGCGAGATCGATGGTCGGCCACGGCACGTCGACCGGCCGGCCGAGGAGCGGATTGGTGTCGGCCTTCGCCGGCGCGTCGGCCCACCCATCGACGTCCGCGAGGCGGGCATCGACAACAGCATGCAGGTATTCGGACGGACCGAACGCGGTCTTCTGCGTCGCGCCCCAGTGGTAGCCGCTCAGGTGGAGTGCCTGCTTCGCGCGCGTGAAGGCCACGTAGGCCAGGCGGCGTTCCTCGACGTCGTCACGCTGGGCACAGGCCGCGAGAAACGCCTTGATTCCCTTGCGGGAGATGTCGTCCCAGCACGGCAGGTCGTCGCGGTCGCCGCGCAGCGGATTGGGCAGTTGCTCGGCGACCGTCGGCCAGCCCGTCGCCGTCGATCGCGCCGGGAAGATGCTGCCGCGCGTTCCGGCAGCCAGACCGGCGACGAACACGACGTCCCACTCAAGGCCCTTGGCGGTGTGGACCGTCATCAGCTTGACCGTGTCGGCTGAGGTCGGCAGGCCCAGGTCGAGGCCGCTCTCCTGCTCGCGGGCAGCGACGAGAAACGCGAGGAAAGCTGACAGGTCGTTCTCTCGGTCCGGGCCGACGAAGCGTGCCGCCTCGTCGAGGAACGCACTGACGTTCGCCGCGCGCCCCTCCCGGGCGAGTCCCGGCGACGCCATCAGCTCGACGTCCAGTCCCATGGTGCGTTCGACGTCCTGAATGAGGTCGGTCAGTGGCTGCGCGGCACGCAGTCGCAGCAGCTGCAGTTCGTGCCCGAACGACGTAAACCTCTCGACCGCCTCGGCGGAGTACCGGGACGGGTCGCCGAGGTCGTCGAGCGCGTCGACGAGACAGCCGATGTTGGCCGAGTCGGTGTCGCGGGCCGCGTCACCGATCGGGTCGGGTGCGGCGCCTTCGGTCGGCCGCCATTTCGCGAGTGACCCGGCGCGCCGGCCGAGCGCGGCGAGGTCGCGCAGACCGATGCGCCAGCGCGGCCCGCCGAGCAACCTGACGACCGCGGCGTTGCTCAGCGGCTCATCGAGGATCTCCAGCACCGAGACGATGTCATTGACCTCGGGGGTGTCGAGCAAGCCGCCGAGGCCGACGACCTCGACCGGCACCTCGGCCGCCTCCAGCGCGCGGCGGATCAGCTCGAACTGCGACCGGCGCCGGGCCAGTACGGCGATCTCGTGCGGCGGTGTCCCGGCGGCAATACTCGCGGCGATTCCTTCGGTGATCCACGCCGCCTCGTCCTCGACGGTGTCGACGAGGGCGGCCGCGACGCGGCCTGCGGTCCGCTCGCCGGGACGCGCCGATAGCTGCGGCACGGCGACCCGCGCTGATTCGTCGCGCAGTGGCGCGGACAGCGCGTTGGCGACGTCGAGGATGCGGCCGCCGCTGCGGAAGTTGGTGCTGAGGTAGTGCACGTGCGCCGGCTCGCCGTCGGCCTGCGGGAAGTGCTCGGGAAAGTGCAGCAGGTTGCCCACCGACGCACCGCGCCATCCGTAGATCGACTGGCACGGGTCGCCGACCGCGGTGACCGGATGCCCATCGGCGAACAGCCCTTGCAGCATCCGCCGTTGCGCGACGCCGGTGTCCTGGTATTCGTCGAGCAGCACGACGACATATTGCTCGCGTTCGATCTCGCGCACCTGCGGGCTCTGCTGCGCTACCCGCGCTGCGATCGCGACCTGGTCGCCGAAGTCGATGAGATCGCGCTCGGTCTTCAGGCGCGTGTAGACCTCCACGAACGCCAGCAACTCCTCGCGCATCCCGATCTTCGCCAGCACGTCGGCAAGCGCGGTGTCGGTTGGATCCACGGCTTCGATCTGCGAGCGGACCCGCGTGTGTTCGGCGCGTACGTCAGCGGGCGCTGCCAGGTGGTCGGCGAGCTGAGCGGCCAGGTCGATGACCCGGCCGACCACAGTGCGCGGCACGAAGTTGAGGTGCGTGATGCTGCCGCGGTGCATGCGCACAGCACGGGTCGCGAGCTGCCATTGCTGCGCGCGGGTGATGACGCGGCTGCCGGGCTCCACGCCGATCCGGAGGCCGTGATCGGCGACGATGCGGCCGGCGTACGCGTTGTACGTCGAGATCGCCGGCTCGGAGCCGACGTCGCCGCCAGGCGCCCAGGGCGTGGCCCGCAGGAGTCCGAGCGCGCCGCGGATGCGACCGGCCAGCTCGCTCGCTGCCTTGTTGGTGAAGGTGAGACCGAGCACCTGTTCGGGGCGTACCGCACGGTTGCCCACGAGGTAGAGCACGCGCGCCGCCATCACGGCCGTCTTGCCCGAGCCGGCGCCGGCGATGATGACGCCGGGGGTCAGCGGGGCGCCGATCGCGGCCGCCTGCTCCGCCGTGAAAGACCAGCCGAGCAGCTCGGCGACGTCGGCGACCGTCATCGTCGTCATCGTCAGCGGGGTCATCGAGAGCGGGGTCATCGAGATCATCGGTAGACCTGCTCGCCGTCGGGGCGCGCCGGGCAGGTGCGTGACGCGCCGCAGTAGCCGCAGGCCTTGCCCGGTCGCGCCGGGAACTCCTCGGCGATGACACCCCCCGCGACCTGACCGAGCAACTCCAGCGTCGCCGCGCGCAGCTCCGGCTCGTCGCGCAGCGGCGCCTGGGTCTCGACGATCGCCCGGTCGCCCTCGCCCGCGCGCAGCTGCACGAGCTCGGCGCCGCCGCTTCGGTCGAAGGCGGGGAACGCACCGTGCTCGACCGCCAGTTGGTAGATCGCGAGCTGCGGGTGTTCGGCCATCCTCGTCGGGCCGGCCTTGCTGGTCGACGTCTTGTAGTCGACGACGACAGCCGCTCCCGATTCGTCGACGTCGAGCCGGTCGACCAAGCCCGAGACGCGGGCTCCCGCGATCTCGACGGCGAACTTCTCCTCCGCGCCGATGAGCGTGCGGTCTGAGTGCGCCGCGTAGTCGGCGAGACGGCGTACCGCGCGCGTCGCGATGCGGTACTGGTGGTCGGCGTACCACGGCGCTTCGAACTCGAGCTGCGCCCAGCCCTCGTCGAGCATCGCGAGCATCGCCTCGGGAGTGGCACGATCCGGCTCGGTGCTGGCGATCTGCGCGATGGCGTGCAGCAGATTGCCGAATACCTGCCGTTCGCCGGCCTTGTTGCGCACGCCGGCTTGGCGCTCGAGGAACCACTGCAGCGGACAGCGGCCGAATTGCTCGACCGCGCTGGGCGAGACCGGCACCGGCTGGTCGGGGGCAACCAGCGGTACGCCGGGATCGGTCAGTTCCTTCAATCCCCACCACGTGTCGGGATGGGCAGCCGGCACCAACGCGGGCCGTCCGCCGCCGGGTGCGGCTAGCGCTGCCAACGCGGACACGGCTTCCGCGCGCAGCGCGTCGGACAGCGACGGATCGACCGTCGCATGGCGCAGCTCGCCGACGAGTGATCGCAGGGAGAGCACATGAGGTTGAGGGGCAGGACGGGCCGGCACCGGCACACCGAGCTCGTGCACGAATCGCGACGGCCGCTCGCCCGCGTCGTCACCGCTGTCGACTGCGGTGACGATGACGCGGCTGCGCGCACGCGTCACCCCGACGTAGAACAACCGGCGTTCCTCGACCAGAGCTAGCGCCGTGTGCGAGGTGGTCGGATCGACTTCGCCGCGCTGCACTGACTCTGCGCCGAGCAGCGAGCCGCGCCGGCGGAGGTCGGGCCACTGGCCGTCCTGCACGCTGGCGACGACGACGACGTCCCACTCCAGGCCCTTCGAGCGGTGCGCGGTCAGCAACCGCACACTCTCGCCGGGCGCACTGCGCTCACTCATCGAACCAGCCGGAATCTCCTGCGCATCGAGGTCGGCCAGAAAGACCCCGACACCTGCGTGCGGCAGCACATCGACGAAGCGAGTCGCCGCATCGAACAACGCGACGATGACGTCGAGGTCGCGATTGGCCGCGACGGCCGCGGCGCCGTCACCGCCGGCCTGGCGGACGAGCCGCGCGCGCACCACCGATTTGTCCCAGGCCGACCACAACACCGCGTCTACTGCGTCACCGCGCGCGATGCCGGCGCGGACGCCGCTCAGTGCGGTCGCGACCTTCTCCACCGGACCGCGAACCCGATCGGTCAGCATGCGCGGGTCGAGACTGTCGCGGACGAGCTCGACGACGAGGTGTCCTGATGGGCGGCGCCCGCCGGCGTCCCGCTCGATGGTGCGCAGCTCGCGGCGCAACCGGCGCAGCTTCATCACATCGGCGCCGCCGAATGACGTGAGCAGCGCGTCGGCGTACGCCTCGTCGATCAGCGCCGGGTCGAGCGCCGCGCGTAGCAACAGCAGCAACGATGACACGGCCGGGTCGTCGACGAGCGGAATCTCGTCGCCGGCAATGGCGACCGGTACGCCGGCGGCGACGAGCGCGCGCCGCAGTGTCGGGATCGACCTGCGGGCTGAGCGGACGACGACGGCCATCTGCGACCACGGCACCCGGTCGATCAGGTGTGCTCGGCGCAATGCGTCCGCGATGCCCATCGCCTCCTGCGCGGCCGAACTGTACGTGCGCACTTCGGCGCATCCAGGCGCCTCGGTGCCCGCGGTCAGGTCGCGATGCGCGCGCAGCGTCGACGCGGCCAGGCCGGGTGCGGTGATTCGCTCCGCGACCGAGCGGCTCGTCGTCAGCAATTCCGATCCGGCGCGTCTCGACACCGCGAGGGTGAGTGTCGGCGCCGGGCTCCCGTTGGCGGTCATGAATCGGTAGGGGAACTGCAGCAATCCGTCGACGTCGGCGCCACGGAATCCGTAGATGGCCTGGTCAGGATCACCGACGACGGTCAGGTCGCGGCCGCCGCCGGCGAGGAGCTGTAAGACCCGTTCCTGCGCCGGATCGGTGTCCTGGTACTCGTCGACGAAAACCGCGACGTAGCGCCCCGACTCGGCCTCGCGGATCGACGGGTCGCTGAGCAACTCCCCGGCGCGTTGCACCAGGCCGGCGTAGTCGAGTGTCTGCTCGAAGGACAGCACGTCGAGGTACTCCTTGTAGAACGCCGCGGCCGCGCGCCACTCCGGTCGCCCGCCCTGTGCCCCGAGGTCGTCCAGACCGGCCGGTGTGATGCCGCGCTCCTGCGCACGCAGCAGCAGGTCGCGCAGTTCTTCGGCGAAGCCGCGCGTCCGCAGAATCGGCTGCAATTCATCGGGCCATCGGCCGCGTGCGGTCGCCGCGTCGCCGGCGAGCAACTCCCGCACCCGGGCGAACTGCTCGGCTCCCGAGAGCAGCCGCGGGGCTGCGGCAAAGGCTTCGTCGTACCGGCGGGCGAGGGCGAAGCAGTACGAGTGGAACGTCCACGCGGCCGGTCCGCGCGTGATGCGGCCGAGCCGGCCCGCGATGCGCGTCCGCAGGTCGGCAGCGGCCTTGCGGCTGAACGTGAGAACGAGTAGCTGGTCGGGCTCGGCGCCGCGTCGCTCGACCCGGTCTACGACCGCCTCGACGAGCGTTGTCGTCTTGCCCGTGCCCGGGCCGGCCAGCACGAGCAGTGGCCCACCCGCGTGGTCCACGACCCGCTGTTGGGACGCGTCAAGAGTTGGTGCCTGAGCGCTCGCGGAAGGCGCGCGAACGAGGCGGTACGACGTGTCAGCCAACAGGATCCTCAGACCTCCGAACGGTCGGCGCGCTCAGGACAGGTGCAGGCGAGCCAATGTCAATCAGACCACGCGGGGCTGACATTTCAACGAGGCACATCGCCCGGTCCGCCGTCCCAGCGCGCGCGTCGCATGTCGACCCGGGAGCCGTCGGCCGTTAGCGGGGTGCGCTCGTCGCGCAGCCTGGCGAGATGCTCGTCGCGACCGTGCGGCTTGGGCGCTCCGGTGGACATCACCACCCGCTGCCAGGGGACGTTCGACCCCCACGCGAATAACACCCGACCGACCGCCCGAGCAGACCCCTCGCCCATGAACTCCGCGACGTCGCCGTAGCTCATGACGGTTGCCGGCGGTATCTGCGCCACGACGGCGAGAACACGTCCGGCGTACGCCGACGGCTCGCCCGGCGGGACGGGAGTCATGACTCGGGCTGGTCGCCTGCCGGCGGAAAGGGCGGTCGCGGCAGTGTCCGCTTCTCCGGGAGTCCCTTTTCGCGTCGAGTGAGGTCGAACGTCCGCCGCCGGTCAATGAGCCGGCCCTCGGCGGCCGCGCGCAGTTCGGCCTCGACGGCGGCCGGATCGATCGCCAGGGAACCGGTCGGCAGGTTGCCAAAGAGCTTGCGCGGCAAGGGTTTTGCGTCATCCTCGGCCGACTCGGGCAGCGGGTTCTCGCGCAGGATCTTGGCCAGGTGCACGGTGCTGGTCGCCAGCGATCGCAGGTCGGTGCCGGGCGCGGCCGTGCAGCCGAGCGCGGCCAGGGTCGCCAGCATTTCGGCGACCGACGTCCCCTCGTCGCCGAGGGCGGCGATCACGGCGCCGACCTTGTTGAACAACGGGTAGCGCTCGTGCACGTCGCCCGGCGCTACACCGCCCGTGACCCGCGCAATGACCAGTTCGGCTACCCCACTGCGCGGGCCGGCCGAGTGTGGCAGCGCCATGACCACGATGTCGGCGGTGCCGAGTTGATCGAGAAGCGCGGTCCATTCGTGGTTCGCAGCGTCCGTATCCGTCCCGTGCGCGGCATCGTCGCTGAGTCGCAGCGCGATCGCCGTCACGTCGAGGCTCGCGTACCAGCCCGCGAGTTCGCGCAGGCGCTCGTCCGGTGCTGCGGCGCCGGTCGGCCCGGTGGTGCAATCGACGAGCATGGCGGTCAGCGGCATTCAGATCCTTTCGACCGTGACCACGCTACCGGGTGAGCAAAACTCGGTCGCGCAAGGCAACATCCACGTGCACGATGGGGCGCCATGAACAGCTGTGAATCCTGTGCGTACCAGTACGACGACCTGCCGCGCGCCCAGTTGCCCGCGTCGATCCGCGAGTATGCGCAGCGTTTCGGGACCGTCCTTGCGGCGAACGATGCGCTGGCTCTGCGCCGCCGGCCCGCGCCGGAGGTGTGGTCGCCGCTCGAGTACGCGTGCCACGTCCGCGACGTACTCGCCATGCAGCGCGAACGACTGGAGCGTGCGCTGGCCGAGGATCTGCCCGACTTCGAGCCGATGGACCGCGAAGGCCGGGTGACCAGCGAGCGCTACAACGAGCAGGATCCGAAGGTTGTCGCACGACAACTCGTCAATGCCGCCGGCGAGTACGCCGGGCGCGTTGAGTCACTCGATGACGAGCAGTGGCTACGCGGCGGTGTCTATCACTGGCCGGTGACGACGACCCGCACGATGGACTGGGTCGCGCGGCACACCGTCCACGAACTCATCCACCACCTGCACGACGTCGACCGCGGCCTCACGACGCCCCCCCAAATCCCGCGAAATGACCTCTGACCGTGAATCGCCACGCTCAATTTCAGCGGAGACTCGACGCAATCGG
>JBDSAK010000319.1:0-19482 GCA_039922195.1 Mycobacteriales bacterium | reverse complement strand
CGGCCACGAGCTGGTCCCCGGGCGCGACGAGGAGGTCCGCGTCGACGTACGGCCGCAGCTCACTGCTCGAGTAGAGCAGGCGGGCGAACGAGGGACCCTTGAGCAGGATCGGTTCGACGCCTTCGGCGCGCAGCGCTCGGACGACGTCCGCTGTGAGGCGGTCGACGGCCAGGGTGCTCGCCGCGGCAATCTGGGAGCTGGTGAGCCGGCGACGATCCATGCCCGCGATCGTAGGCCGCGGCGCCCGCTCTCGGTGACGCCGAGCGGTCCGAGTCAGTTAGGACTGCGGGCGGGCCTTGGCGACGGCGAGCTCGACGTCGTAGGTGCCGTAGCGGCCCGTGCTGTGCGCGTCCCAGTACTGGTGGGCCTCGTACCGGAAGTTCTTGGCGGAGTCGGTGATCCAGGTGGTCGGGTGGGTGGTGCTCCAGCCACGCATCCCGGACCAGTTGTATCCGGAGACCATGACTTGGCGGCGATCGCCCGTGGCGCGGATCGCGTTGAGGGCGAGCTGGCTGGCCGATTCCCAGGTGGTCGCCGGGCGCAGGTTTCGCGGAGCCGGCATTCCCATGGGCTCGTTCATCAGGTCGAAGGCGTGGACGCTGGTGTCGCCGGCGAACGCGACGGCCAGCTTGGTCCACACGTCCGCGAACGCCTTGGCGGGCAATTGCGCCGAGCCGATCGCCCGGCGAACGCCCTGGGTGCCGTCGCTGAGGTAGTAGGCGCCGTAGTTGTGCATGTCGAGCACGACCCGGAGGCCGGCCGCGGCGGCGGACTGAACGAGCGCCTTCATCCGCGCCAGCTCCTCGACGTCGAGCGGTGCGTACGGCGCGCGCTGGATGCGCTCCCAGCGGAACGGGATGCGGACGAGGCGAACGCCGCGGGCGGCCAGGTGGGTGAAGGTCGTCGGTGCGTCGTAGTGGTAGCTGGTGACGATCGAGCCGACGTTCGTGTTGGAGAACGTGCTCGTCGCTTCGGCGGCCGGCGCACCCATCTCCGGGCCGGTCACATTGACGCCGTTCGGGTTGGCGGCGGTGCCCGGGTTCTGCTCCATGATCGCCGCGGAGGCGAGGGTCTCGAACGTGCCGTTCGCGATCCACTTGTAGTTGGCGAGCGGCATCATCCCGGCCCACTCGCCGGTGACCCAGGTCGACGCGGCGACGCCGCTGGCGTTCGCGTGGTTGTAGAAGCGCTTGGCGAGCATTCCCCAGCGGGGGTCATCGCTGGGCCAGCCGATCTCGCCGACGTAGCCCTGGACCTGGTTGTCAGCGAGCCAGGTGGTCCAGGCGTTCAGGTCTTTGAGAGCCGAGGTCTGCAGGGCGTCCAGGCCGGCGAGCCGGATGACGCGGGGGGCCGCTGCCGACGACTTGGCCGAGGCGCCGCCCGCCAGGATCGGCACGAGGGTCGCAACGAAGACCGTGATGGTCGCCATCCGGCGAACTGTGGCCCTCAGGTTGCTCATGTGCTGTCCTCCCGGACCCCGCGCGGTGTGTGCCCGCACTTATCTCATCGGGGCCGATTGACAACACACGCCCAACGCGACACCAACGATGCGGCAACTCGGCGCGATCTGGGCGAGAGATATCCCCTGCACCACAAGGGAAAGCGATCTGCATCACCCGAACGGGTGACGACCTGGCTTACGCGCGCGAGAAGTCCGCGACTGCGCCGGCTTCGACGTCCGGCGCCATGTTGAAGACCCGGTCGAGCCCGGTGAGCGAGATGCTGCGCGCGACCAGCCGAGGAGCGCCGGCAACCACCATGGTCGTGCCGGTTTCCCGGCACGCGTTGTTGGCGTGCAAGAGCACGCCGAGGGCCGTGGAGTCGACGACGTCGGTGCGGGAGACGTCGATGACGACGCGCTTCGCGCCGGAACGGCACGCGGTGCCGATGATCCGGCGAAGATCGCCCGCCAGGTGCAGGTCGAGATCACCTGTGCACGTGACGACGGCGCAATCGCCGCTGAGATCCAGGGTGAGGGGGGTGTCCATTGCGCCGGTCTTACCCCGCTGCATCGGCCGCTACACACCGTCACGGGGAGTTGACCGATCAGCGGCGAAGCCCGCCGACCACGTCGACCGCTGCCGGGAGCACGGTCGCCGGCGGCACGAGCGTCACCACTTGTTCGGTCCCGGGCTCGGTGAGGGCCAGCACGAGGGTGCGC
This sequence comes from Mycobacteriales bacterium, assembly GCA_039922195.1. Lineage (GTDB taxonomy): Bacteria > Actinomycetota > Actinomycetes > BP-191 > BP-191 > JBDTYE01. Next base: position 17,321 of record JBDSAK010000319.1, on the reverse strand, counting down.
TCCTGGCCGGGATCGATCGTGACGAAGGCCGACCACACCGCATGGCCTTGCTCCGTGGCCGTTTCCAGCGCCAGCGGTACGCCGTCGAGTGAGGCTCCGCGCAGGGTCGCTCCGCGGCCGGCGTACACCGAGACGTGCAGCCGGTTCTGGCCGGCGATCGGCGCCTGCTTGCTCGGCAGGTCCGGTCGGGTGACCACGTACTCGGGCAAGCCGGACGTGGGTGCGGTGTTCTTGAGCCCGATGGCGACGGAGACGTCCTGCTGCTGCGCTCGCGCTGCCTCGAACGCGTAGCGGATCGACGGCTGCAGGTAGTAGTCGAGCTTGGTGCCGCCGGCGTTGTTGAGCGCGACCTGCAGGTACGCGCCCTCGGCCGCAGGCAGCACGCCGCCGACGGACGTGCGGGCCAGCACGTCGGCCTCCGCGGCATGGTTGGACGCGATTCGCACATGCCCGCCCGCTGCGGCGGCGCCGAGTTGTGGCAACAGGCCGACGTCGTGGCTCACTGGGGCGACCAGACGCTCGTAGAGCGCTCGGGCGATGGTCAACTGCAGGCGATTGCGGATCGCGTCCTGCGCTATCGCGGGGTAGCGCGCGTAGATCTGCTGTTCGCTCACCGAGACGATGGTGTCGGCGCTGATGCTCTCGCCGTCGGGCGCGCTTGCGGGACCGGTGGCCTTCAGGATCTCGGCGAGGACGACTGGGTCGACCGCGATGCTGCCGTCGATCTTCGTGCCGGTCGTCCGCTCGTACATCGACGACCAGATCATGTTGACGGTGGGGAAGTGCGCGCTCATGTTGCTGTTGAGCCAGAAGCCGTCCGCGCCGAACCGTTCATAGCGCTCAGTGTCGGCGGCGTTCAGCCCGGGAGTCGGCTCGGGATAGGTGTCGCGTAGTTCGGTGTTCGACCCCAGTTGAGTCAGCCGGATCTCCCCGTTGACCGCCTCGACGATGGCGTATGCGCCGAGCAGGCCGCCGCTACCGCGCATCTCCGCGTTCGTCTGCAGCGCCACGAAGTAGCGGCGGATGCCGCCGGCTCCCAGCATGGCCGGGGCGATGGACGTCGCCTCGCGTAGCTTCGTCGCAGTGATCGACAGCTCGCGCACGTCCGCCAGGAGTGCCCCGCGCGCGGTAGCGACCGGTGTCAGCAGCAGTCCGTCCGGCAGCGCCTGGGCAGCGCGGGCGATCGGCGCCAGCTCGGTGGCGACGACCGCGAGCTCGTCGTGCATGGACTGCAGCGCGGGCACGTTGATGCGATTGCCGTTGCGCAGCGCACCGCCCGAGCTCGCCCGCGCGACGCTGACCAGTCGAGGGAGCACCCGGACCGAGAGGGCGTCCGCTGCGTCGGCCAGTCCGCTGACGGTCCGCAGCGTCTGGCCGGCCACGGGCACTCGGCCGGCGAGGGCCCACAGCGGACCGGAGGTGAGCCGGCGCGCGCGTCGGGTGTCGCGGCCGATGACGTCGAGGCGTGCTGCGGCCGCGTCGATGTCGCCACGGCTGATGTCGAGTCGCAGCGACGCGGTCGACGATTGTGCTCGTAGCAGCGCGGCGCGTGCTTGGACTGCGCTGACGGCGAGCCACCCGAGCCCGCCGATGACGGAGAGGGTGAGCAGCACGACGGCCCGGCGCAGCCAGAAGCGACGACGGCTGGGTCGCTTCCGCCGGCGCTGGGGTGGGGGCGGCGGGCGCAGATCCGCAGCTGGCAGTTCGTCGTAGATCGGTACGGCGTGCAGCACCGTGGGACAGCGGTCGGGGTCGGCGCTCACTCGGTAAAGATCGGCAGCCGCCGCTGGGACCTGAGACTCAGCGCGCGGAGGCGCGCGCCGCCTGCCCTCGTGCATCCGCGGGGGCTGCATCCGCGTGTCTTGCGTCCGCGTGTCTTGCGTCCGCGTGTCTTGTATCCGCGTGGCCGGGGGTGTGCGGGTGGCCACCGGCGTGCGGCGTCTCCCCATCGAATACGTAGCGCCCTTCCCGGATCCGCTCGATCACCTCGCGGGTCCACTGCGCCTCGCCGGAGAGCCGGGCATTGACGAGGCGCTGCACCTCCTGGACGTGTTCGGGCATCTCGGGGTCGCAGCGCATGCGTTCGAGCGACGCCTCCAGCCCGGCGCAGGCCGCCAGCGCTTCGAGCCGGCCCTGCAGGAGAGTCAGTACCTCCGCGCGGGGAAGTGCCCACATGAATGCGACCCCGGCCATCAGCGAGTCGGCGGCGAACTCGTCGACGGTGCCCAGCGTGCTCCGGACGAGCGAGACGAACTCGTCCTCGCCCTCGCGGGTCAGGGTGTAGGCGGTGGTGCGGGCGGCGCCGAGCAGCCCTGGATCAGTTGCCGTTTCGACGAGCAGCCCGTCGCGCGAGAGCTTGCGGAGCGCGTTGTAGACCGAGCCGGGGTTGAGATGGGCCCAGCGGTCGACGTCCCAGCTGATGAGTTCGCTTCGGACGAGATAGCCGTGCACGGGCTGGAAGATGCGCACGGCGCCGAGGATCAGCAGACGCGTTGTCGACACAACTGATGAGTGTAGGCGGCCGGTGCCCGCCCGCGGTTGGTCGGAGACAACAGACAACCCCGGGCACTTCCTCGTTCGGTGCCGAGGCAAGGAACGAGGGCCGGCTGGACGAGGGCCGGCGCCCGGGGTGTCGGTGTCTGTCGTGGTCTGCGCCGGACGCCGGGAGGCGCCGGTGAAAACCGGACATCTTCGACCGGCGGCTAGCGGACAGCCACCTCACGAGTCCGTTTGTCATGCACTAGGCGGACCACCTCCTCTCACGTGTGCACTCACGGTACGTCGGCGATCCGGCTGTGACAACGCTATTTCCGGGACGTTTCCCGGTCCGGCGAGGAGCCGTGGTGCGGCGGCTCGCTCAAGCGCGCCGGGGAGCCGTCGATGATCGTCGCGGGGGTGGTTACGCCATTCGGGGGACGGCGCTGCCTCCCCGCCGACGGCCCGTCTAGTCACTGCGAGTGGTTGCAGGGTCAAAGACGGCTCCGGACGTCCAGATGCCCCTTTCACGCTCCGAACGATCTAGGGAACGGGTCACCCAGCTTCGGGGACCAGCACGAAGCGATCGCCGCGGGTGATCGCAGAGGAGGAGGAACAGGAATGCGGATCCGTCACGCGATGGCCGCTGGTTCGGCGGTGGCGCTGCTCTCGGCAGCGACGTCGCTCATGGCGTCGGCGAGTGCTTCGGCCCAAGCCACGGTCCAGCTGGCCGCACCCGCCCCCGCCGCAATGGGCGCCACCACCTCCGCCGGCAGTTCGGCCGGCCTCGTGCTCGGCCTGCTCGCCGTCATCGGCATCGCAGCTGTCAGCTTCGTCGTCCGCCTGAGCACCGTGCGGAGCAGCCCGAAGTCGCGCCGCGTCATCACCATCCCCGAAGCCGCGTTCGTACTTCAGCGCGTACCGGCGTACGCCGAGTAGGCCCACAGCCAGAGCGCCGGCGCCCGGTTCCCGCCCAGCGGGGCCGGGCGGTTGCGTGTCCGGCGCCTCTCGTGGCCCGGGCACTCAGGCTCAGCGCCCTCCTGCCGACATAGAACCCTAGGACTGTCCGCGAGCGAGCAGGCGAGGGGTGAGCGCGAGACCGTGGCGATCGACGTCGAGCCTCTTGGGGTGCCCCAGATCGAGCAGCCGCCGGTGGAGCGGCCGATCTGGGAGACCGGGTACGCGACGCTGCTCGTCGTCGTCGATGCGCTTGCCGTGACCATCGCGGCGTTCGTGGCGCTGCGCACCCGCTTCGGTGAGGTGCCGAGCGCGGCCGTCAACGGCGTGTCCTACCAGTGGATCACCGCGACCTTCGCGCCGGCCTGGGTGCTGCTCATGGCGACCGGACGCTCCTACGAGGCCCGCTTCCTCGGGGGCGGCAGCGAGGAGTACAAGCGCGTCTTCAATGCTGCGATCCGCTTCACGGCGTTCGTCGCAACCTTCGCCTACGCCACCAAGATCGATCTGGCCCGCGGCTATGTCGGCATCGCGCTCCCGCTCGCGACGGTGCTCACCCTCGGCTTTCGCTACGTCGCCCGTCAGGTCGTCTACCGCTACCGGGTGAAGGGTGAGTTCTGTCACCGGGTGCTCGTCGTCGGCAACCGTCAGCAGGTCATCGAACTCATCAAGCAGGTGCGCCGCGAGCCGAGGGCCGGGCTGGTCGTCGTCGGCGCCTGCGTCACCGGCAACACCGACACGCTGTCCGTCGGTGGCGAGGTCATCCCCGTCATGGGGGGACTGTCCGACGTGCTCGCAGCCATTCATCTGCTCGAGATCGACACGGTGGCAGTGGCGGCATCACCCGGCGTCACGGCAGGGACGCTGCGCCGGCTGTCCTGGGAAATCGAGGGCAGCGGCGTCGACCTGGTCGTTGCTCCACAGCTCACCGACATCGCCGGCCCGCGCATCCATATCCGGCCGGTCGCGGGCCTGCCGCTGCTGTACGTCGAGGAGCCGCAGCTGACCGGTGCACGCCGTGTTCTCAAGGGCGTGTTCGACCGCACGGTGGCCGCCGTGCTGGTGCTCGTGTTCTCGCCGCTGCTGATTGCGATCACGATCATCATCCGGACGATGAGCAAGGGGCCGGCAATCTTCACGCAGACCCGGGTCGGTCGAGGCGGCGAAGAGTTCACCGTCTTCAAGTTCCGCACGATGAGCACGGATGCCGAGCAACTGCTCCCGGCGTTGCAGGCGCAGAACGTGAATGCGGACGGCCTGCTCTTCAAGATCAAGTCGGACCCTCGGATCACGCGCGAGGGCAGGTGGCTCCGCAAGTACTCGCTCGACGAACTGCCGCAGCTGTTCAACGTCCTGCGCGGCGATATGTCGCTCGTCGGCCCCCGACCGCCGCTGCCGACCGAAGCTGCGAAGTACGGCGACGACGTACGTCGCCGGTTGCTGGTCAAGCCCGGCATCACCGGCCTCTGGCAGATCAGCGGGCGCTCGGACCTCGACTGGGAAGAGACCGTGCGCCTCGACCTGTACTACGTCGAGAACTGGTCCATCCCGTTCGACTTCCTGATTCTCTGGCGGACCTTCTTCGCGGTACTCGAAGGCACAGGTGCCTACTAACGCGTCAGCCCAGGTTGGTGTGGCGGTGCAACTGCAGTCGTGGTGGCGGGTGACGGTTCAGCCGCCGTCCCCCGGCACTGTGTCAGCTACGTGTGGATCGACGTCAGCTACTTCGTGGATCGACGCATTCTCGGCGGCGCTGACCCGTCGCTCCAAGATCACGAGTTGAGTTCTGCCGTCGAAAGCGTCCAGAACGCCACTCGCGATCTTGGGCGGAACTCACGTGCGGCGCAACGAGCACGGACTCGGTCACTTCGTGGAGGCTGCTGGGAAGCCTGACGCGGAGGCGGGCGTGGATCACCCATTCGGATGTCAACACCGTCAGTCGCCGGACCGAACCACTGAGGTGAGGCCGGCCTTCGGGCCGGGGTGTGGAGGACAGGATGGGCTACTCACGCGCGCTCGCCTTGCTGCGGGCCGGCGTACCACTGACGCTGTTGATGGACCTCTGGCCTGCTGCGGGTCCCGACTCCGCGGACATCATGCGTTGTGAGCGTGCGGTGGCGGTCCTCCCGGGCGTCGCCTAGCTGCATCGATCAGGAGCGCCGCGGACCGGATGTCGCGGCCGCAAAGGCGCCTTCGAACGCCGCCCGCAACTGCCGCCCGACAGGTCCGATCCGACCGGAGCCGACTGCCGCGCCGTCAAGTGTCAGGACGGGCGCGATGCCGCGCACTGCCGACAGCAGCAGCACCTCGTCCGCGCCGCGGAGATCGGCAACGGTCGTCCGCCGGTCGGCGATCGGTTGACCTGTGCCGGCGGCCAACACCCGGATGCAGTCGAGGGTCGTGCCCACCAGAATCCCTGTGCTGGCAGGGATGGTGTAGGCCGACTCGCCGGCGACCCAGACAACGCTCGACGTCGCTTCTTCGAGGATTTCCCCGTCGCTGGACACCCAGATCGCGTCCGTTGCGCCGCGCGTTTCGGCCTCGCGCTTGGCGGCCATGGCGACGGCGTACGACGTTGTCTTCACGCCGCCGAGCAACCACGGTGCGTCAGCGCGGGCGGCCGCGGAGATGCCGGCGTCCAGGGTCACGGCCCGGGTCCCGTCCCGTCCGGTCGCAATCGTCGTCGCGGGGACCGGCGCAACCGTCAGGTAGGAAACCGGAGCGTCCGCACCGTCGGGCCCGCGCGTGGTGAACAGCCGCAGTACGCCGGTGTCGTCGCCGTACGCCGTGAGTGCTTCTCGCACGACCTCGTGCCAGTCCGCCCGCGGGGGCAGCCGCAGCGCCAGCCGGTTCGCGCCCGACTGCATCCGGAGCAGATGGTCGTCGAACAGGAACGCCCGCTGATTGCGCACCCGCATGGTCTCGAAGACCCCGTCGCCCCGAGTCACGCCGACGTCGTCACCGCGCAGGATCGGCGTGGTGATGTCGACGACGCCTCGGCCGACGACGGCGAGCACCCGGTCACTCATGGACCGAGCCTAATGGGGGTCGATCTAGACTCAGCGCTGTGACCACGGGTTCCTGGCAGACACAACTGCGCTCAAGCGGCTACCGGCTGACGCCCCAGCGGCAGCTGGTGCTCGAGGCCGTCGCCGAACTCGGCCACGCCACACCCGACGAAATCCTCACCGCCGTACGCCGCACGGCGCGCGGCGTGAACATCTCGACCGTCTACCGGACGCTCGAATTGCTCGAGAACCTCGGGCTGGTCCGGCACACACACCTCGGACATGGCGCGCCGACGTACCACGCTGCGGTCGAGGACGCGCACGTGCATCTGGTCTGCCGGAGCTGTGAGGCCGTTGCCGAGGCGACTCCTGACGTCGTCGGGGACCTGGTCGAACGACTCGTGGCGAAGCAGGGTTTCGTGGCTGATGTCGGGCACCTCGCGATCTTCGGACTGTGCCGGGACTGCGCCGCGGCGGCCGCGGCGGCCGCACCGGCCGGGGTCGACGAGGGTCCCGCCGAGGTGGCCCCGTGACCGAGCTCGCGGTCCCCGTCTCGCCGAGTCCGCTCCTGGAGCTGGCCGGCGGCGTCGCGCTGCCGGGTGCCGACGACGGCGTCGCCGCTCACTACGGCGATTTCTTCGGCGAGCAACGCGCGCTCGTCGAGACCGCGGCGATCGTCGACCGCAGTAATCGTGGCGTCGTCCGCATCGTCGGTGCGGATCGCCTCAGCTGGCTGCACTCTCTGACCTCGCAGCACCTGTCCGATCTCGCGGACGGCACCGGCACGGAGTCGCTCATCCTGTCGCCGCACGGGCACATCGAGCACCACCTCCAGCTCGCGGACCTGAGCGGTACGACGTGGGCGGATGTCGAGCCGAGGGACGCAGCGCCGGTGGTCGCATTCCTCTCGTCCATGCGGTTCATGCTGCGCGTCGACGTGACGGACGACAGCGCGGAGTTCGCCCAGGTCACCATCGGCGGTCCGCAGCGCGATGCCATCGTCGGCGCGGTGGGGATCGAGCTGGATCACTCGCCGTGGTCGGTCGCGGCGACGCCGTGGGGTGGCTACGCGCGACGCCTCCCGTGGCCCGAAGCGGGCGCGATCGATCTGGTGATCCCGCGGGGCGCGCTCACCGCGGCCTGGACCGCGTTCACGGCCGCCGGCGCGGCCCCGGCCGGTCTGTGGGCGTGGGAGGCGATGCGGATCGCTGCCCGGCGGCCACGGCTCGGGTTCGAGACCGATCACCGCACGATCCCGCACGAGATCGGCTGGCTGGGAACGGCTGTGCATCTGCAGAAAGGGTGCTACCGCGGGCAGGAGACGGTCGCCCGCGTCAACAACCTCGGCCGGCCACCGCGCCGACTGGTCCTGTTGCACCTCGACGGCTCGACCAACGCGCTGCCCGGAAACGGTGCCGACGTCACCACCGAGGGGGCGCGCGTCGGCTTCGTCACATCGGCCGCGCGCCACCACGAACTCGGCCCGATCGCGCTGGCACTCGTCAAGCGCAACGTGTCTGACGACGCCGTCCTGCTCGCCGGGGATCTCAGCGCATCGATCGAGCCCGCCTAGCCCTGTTCAGCGGGCGGGATCGACACACGGCTTCGGGCGCGGCGCCTGGCCTGGCGACGGCTCGGGGAAGCTCGGCCGCGGCTGCACCCAGCCGCTACCCGGCGCACTGGTGGTCGTGAAGGCCACCGACGCGTCCGCGATGGCGCGCGCCAGCTGCGCGACGAAGTCCGGTCGGTCGAGCAACGCGATGTCGTGCGCGCTCGTCATGAACAGCGACTCGGAGATCACCCACGGGCGGTGCGACCTGCGCAGCAGGCCGTAGTAGTCGCCGCCGCGCCGGCTGATCCGGTACTTCGCCCCGGCGTCGCGGTAGCCGACCCACGGACCTGGGAACTGCTCGAGGAACTGGCGTTGCCGCTCGTACATCACTCCGGCGAGGCGACGGCCCTGTGGGTCGCTGAGTGCGCCGTACGTCTCGACGCCTGGCCGGTCGAGCGGCGTGAAGCCCTGCGCGTTCAGGTGAACGGAGATCGCCGCGTCGACCCGCAGCGCGTCGCCCAGCAGGGTGCGGAACTCCAGCGTCGCGTCGAAATCCCGAGAGCGCGTCAGATAGACGCGCCCAACCTTCGCGTCCGCGTAGCGCGCGACCTGCATCGCCAGGTCGAGCACCCGGTCCGCCTCGCGGCTGCCGTCCACACCGACCGCGCCGTCGGCCGGCCCGCCATGACCGGGGTCGATCAGGACGACGACCGAACTGGCCGGCTTGGGCAATGATCCGCCGCCACCCGGCGGCACGAGGCGCACGTCGGCCCGGCGCAACCGGACTCGGTTGCCGCACGGCGTCATCACCAGCGGCGAGCCGCCGCTACCGTCGAGTCGCGGCAGCAGCAGCCCCGACGCGAGGACCCCACCGGTCGGGAGAGCCGCGACGCGCGTGGTGACGACCGCGCCGTACGCCGGCGGTGCCGGCCCGCGCCGAACCGACGGCCACGGCGGGCCTGGTCCGTCGGAACGCCCGGGTGCCGGGGTCGAGGCCGTCGGCCGCGGTTGCGGCGCCGAGGCGCTCGCGGAGGCGGCTGGCGCGGACAGCGCCGGCGCCGTGGGGGACGGCACCGTGGGGGGCGGCACCGTGGGGGACGGGGCGGTGCCGCCCAGCGCCGACGAACCGGCGGCCGACGGGCCGCTGCTCGCGGCGATCGTCGGCACCGCCCCGGCCGTCGTCGCGGAGGTCACCGCGGGCAGGGCCGTCCGCTTGCCGCTGTCGGTACACGCGGCGACCAGGAGCACGAGTACGACGACGGCGAGCGGCGGTCGGCTCATCTCTGGACGGTACCTACCACGCGGCATTCGCGTGGGTCAGGACCAGTTGACCCGGAGGCCATCAATGGTCACCGCGGAGCCGGTGGAGCGCGGGTTGCGCGCGCCGACGACGCGCAGGGTGATGACCCGCGGCGCCGGGCCGGCCCACGTCGCGACCCGCACGACGCGGCGCGCATTCGGGACCGGCGAGTAGGTGTCGACGCGCGTGACGGGTGCCGCGCCGACGTACACGTCGACCAGCCCCCCGCCCGGGCCGGCGGCGAACATGAGATCAGCGCCGCTGCCGCGGATCGCCATTGCTGCGGTGGCACCGCGCGACGACGACGTGATGGTGGTGCCGCCGTACGCCGCCGGGTTGGCAGCCGAGCGCCACCCGGACGACACCGTGAACAGGCGTTGGTCCACGGGCACGACGAGTACGGCCGATGTCCACCGCGAAACGTTGCCGAGAGTGTCGCTGGCTCGCACGGCGAGTGTGTACGTCGATCCGGGCAGTAGCGTCGCAGTCCAGGAGGTCCCCGCGCCACGGTGCGAATGCACGGGTACGGCGACACCGGATTTGGTCACTCGGGCCTCGTATCCAGCCACGGCCACGCCCGGCGCGGGATCGGCTGCGCCCCAGGAGAAGCGGGCCGTGTGGGCTGTCTCGGAGGTCAGCCGCGCGGCCGAAGTGACCTCCGGTGGCGTGCTGTCGTACGTCGTGTAGGCCGCCCCGGGGAACTGCAGGCCCGTCGGGTCGAAGCCGACGACGATGATGCGCGCGCGCCGGCTCGGCCCTGGGGCGAGGCGCAAGAGGTACGGCCCGGCGGCCGAATCGAAGGTGACGTCGGCGGTGTCGCAAAGGGCGTCGTCATTGCTCTCGCACACGCGAAAGTGGGTGAACTGCCGGCCGGCCGGCAAGGCGATCTCGACCGGCACCACCAGCGACCGCGTCGCGGGCGGGATGGAGACGATGGGACCGGTCGCGATGACCGGAAGCAGCCGATCCCACAACGGTGCCCCCAGGCCGGAGACCTGGTCGTAGCCGGCCACCGCCGGGTATCCGTCGTTGTCACCGCTGACGATGTCGCGCACCGCCTGCGGGTTGGCATACAGGATCGGGTGGAACGCGGTCCGCAGACCGTTGACCTTGCCGGCCGCGGACAGCGCGGCGGCGAAGTGCCCCGCCGCCGTGGGAGCGGCCAGGCTGGTGCCGCCGCCCGGTATCCAGCCACCCTGCGAAGCGACGAAGATGCCGAAGCCCGATCTCGGGTCGGCGATCGCGGCGATGTCCGGCACCATCCGCGTCTTCGCGCCGACCGGATCATTCGCCGTCGTGCCCGGTTGCCAGGCCGGGCGCGGGAAGACGCTGGAGAAGCCCCCGCCACTACTCGCGGTACCCAACGGGGTCGGCTGCTTCCACGCCGATTCCGCCCACGAGCCGTCTCCGGCAGCGGCCAGGCTGGTACCGCCGACCCCGACGACATGCGGCGACGAGGCGGGAAAGTCGACCGCGGGCCGACCGCGCAAGTCGGCCCGCAGGCAGCCGTTCGCGCCGTCGTCACCCGATGCGGCGAAGACCGTCCGGCCGGCTGCCACGACACGGCCGAGCGCAGCGTCCACGGCGGTGAGCAGGGCCGGCGGGAGCGCAAGTTCGCACTGGCCCCAGGAGATGCTCAGAACGTCGAACTCGCCGCGTTCGGCCGCCGTCGCGATGGCGTCGTACACCTGCACGGTGCCCAGGTCGGTGTTCTCCCCGAAGAAGATCACGTGCGCGGCGCCGGGAGCCGCGGACAGGAGTGCCTCGTGGTCGAGTGCAACCTCGACCTCGCCGTCGCTTCCATCGGGGACTCCGGCGCCCGCCGTACCGATCGTGCGCTCGGTCAGCTGCGGCATCGCGACGCCCGTCGCTGCCGCGTACGTCGCGAGATCACTGCGCGACCAGCCGGAGAACTGCACCGTGGCCACCGTCAAACCGGCGGCGGAGGTGATGGGCTTCGCCACGCCGTACGCCGACCGCAGATCGACCGCGCTGAGCGTGCCGCCGGCCGCGTGCGCCCGCCATCTCGTCGTGGGGTCGAGCCCGAACACCCCGGTCACCCCGGCGGGCAGCGCGGCAGGCACGTCGTCGTGCCGCCCTGGTCCGGTGTCGGTGGTGGCAGCTGACGCCGGGCGGCCGAAGGCGTTCCGCGCCAGGGTCGCCGTACCGGTCGCGGTCACCAGCCACCTGGATTGGGTGCGGACCGTGAAGCCGTGCGACCGCAGGAAACGCGCAGCGTCGGTGCCGGCGCTGACGGGCGGCAGCAGCAGGGGCGAGTGGCTGCGGGGCGCCAGCGACAACGCCACCGTGACCGGTGTGCGGCCGGCTGGCGGCTCAGCGGTCGGGGCGACAGGCGTCGCCGTACCGACGAGCAGGGCTGCCGCGGTCGCGGCGGTGCGGATGCGCAGGTGCCTCGAAGCGTGCATGCGGTCCCGTCGATGGAGCAGGGTGCGTGACTTCGTGACCGGGCCGGCTGGTTCAGCCGCGCCCGAACAGACCCTTTCGCTTTTTGCCCTTGTCCGCTTGGGCCGCCGTCTGCCGGGCGGCTGCACCGACCGGCGTGCTCGGCCGGCTGGGCGCCGCGGCGGGAGCGGGCTCGTCGTCGAAGCCGAGCGACGAGAGTTCGCGCATCAGCGAGGCGGTGTCCGTCATGACGGGTGTGGCGACCGGCGCCGGAGCTGCCGGTGGCGGGGGAGCTGCCGGCGGCGCCGGCGGCGGCGATTCGGCCAGCTCGATCATCGCAAGCTCGTTCGCCGCTGCGACGCGGACCGCTTCCTCGGCCTGCTGCGCCACCTCCTCGGCGAGGCGCGCGGCCTCGTCCGCGTCCGCCCGCGCGAGCTCGGCCGCCCGCGCTTCGTCGGCGGCGGCAGCGGCGGCAGCCACTGCGACGGCGGCCGCCTCGTCGGCTCGACGGGCCGCGTCCTCCTGCTCGACCAGGCGCGCGGCGTCTTCCGCCGCGACGCGCGCGGCCTCCTCGGCCACGACCCGGGCCGCCTCCTCGGCGTCCCTGGCGTCCTGCTGACGTCGTTCCTCGTCGGCCGCCGCCCGGACGGCGTCCAGCTCCGCCGCCTCGGCCGCCGCGCGCTCCGCGTCCTGCTCGGCCTGGAAGCGGGCTGCCTCTTGCTCTGCCTGTCTGCGAGCCGCTTCCTGCTCGGCGGCGATGCGGGCGGCTTCTGCCTCGACCGCGCGGCGGGCCGCTTCAGCATCCCGCTGCGCTGTGATGCGTGCTTCCTCGGCGGCCGCTTCCTCCGCGGATGCCTCTTGGGCGCGCTGGCGCGCGTCATCGAAGCGGCGGCGTTGCTCCTCCATCTCGGCGTGTGCGGCTGCCATCTCGGCGGCCGCGGCCTCCCGGATGATCCGAGCGCGCTCCTCGTCGTCGGATTCGCCGGAAGGCGCGAAGTCGCGGTCGAACATCGACAGGGGCGGTGACGCGGCCGGCTGGCTGCCGAGCAGAGCGCTGAGCGCGTCGGAAACCGCCGAGAGCGACTCGTCGAACTTCGTGCGCTGGCCGAACCCGACCGAGTAGCGCGGCAGGTCGGCGTCCGGGTCGCCGGAGCCCTCGTCGGCGAATGCGTCGGGGTCGATCGGCGGCAGGGCGTACGACGTGTACGCCGCCTGTCCGTCCACCGGGCCGTCGCCCACTGCGGCATCAGCCGGGTCGTCGGTGGAGGCGTCGGCCGGTGCGGTGGAGGCGTCGTCGTCCGGTGCGGTGTACGTCGTCTCGACCTCGAGGTCGCTGATCACGTCGGCGTCGTCGCGCCCGCCGAGCAGCCGGGTGAGTTCGCTGCCGACTGCATCGGCGTCGACGAGGTCGGCCTCGTCGGAGGTGAGCGGCAGGATGAGTGAGTTGAAGTACGACGACGTCGCTAGCTCGCCGTCGTCTGCATCGGCGTCGGCGATGTCGACGTCGTCCAGGACGTCGGTCTCTGCGTCCTCGCCGCCGCCGGCGAACGCGGCCATGAGACGCGCGGCGGCACTGCGCGGCGCGAGCGGCGGGGCCTGCTGGTCGTCGTTGTCATCGGCGGAGGAAACGACAGCTTCCGGCGTTCCGGTTTCGATCTCGAGCAGGCCCGTCATGACGAGCGACGAGACGATCTGGCCCGCCTCGAAGTCGGTGAATCCACAGTCGCGGGCGAGCTGGTGGATGTTGCGCTCGCCGTCGACCTTGCACAGCAAGGCCCACTCGTCCTGGTTCAGGGCCATCTCGCCGCTGGCCAGGCCGCCTGCACCCAGGGTCGGGACGGAGTCCGCTCCGCCGATGACCTCGAGCAGGATCGCCCACTCCTGCTCGCGGCGCAGGAGCTCGTCGAGGATGCCGGCGACTTCGACCGGGGCGGCGATGTCCTCGCGGGTCTTTTCGTTCTTGCGGAACTTCCACTTTCCGGAGTTCCAGCGCGACAGCTCGAAGCAGGCGTCTCGTACCTGCTCGACGCTGAACGCCTGGACGACGTCCGCTTCGACGAAGCCCAGGTGCACGAGGAGCTCGCCGAGTCGCCAGCCCTGGAGTTCGGTGGCTTGCGCTTCGAGCGCTTCCTCGAGGGCTTCGGGAGCAAGAGCGCCGGAGGAGATCAACCGGGCGCCGAGTTGTGGCCGCCGGCCCGGGAGGAACACCGAGTAGATGGCACCACTCTTGAAGTAGACCAGGGCCTCGTCGCCGTCCGGGCCTTCGACGTGCAGGCAACCGAGATATTCAGGCGCTGCAAGGTCGGTGATGACGGCGTCGAATGGCGTGGTGGCCAGGTCGCCCTTGAGCACGACCACCTCCCGATAGACACGCTGCGGCTGCAGCGGGATCTTGCCGACCCGCTCCGTGATTAGCCCATCGGCACGATCGAGCGAAGTGTTGAGCCGGATGGCGCAACGGATTGCCAAGCGTGCCACGATCGTGGCCATGGGCCCAGGAACCATGATCACCGTCGCGCCCACCGGGGCGGAAACCGACCCGTCCGCTGCCCCCGCGCTGCCGGTGACGACGGAGTCGCTCGTCGCCGCCGCCATCGGCTGCGAGGCCGCCGGCGCCGCAGTCATTCACGTCCACGTCCGGGACGAGTACGGCGCCTCAACCGTCAGCGTCGACCGGTACCGAGAGGCAGTCGCCGCCCTTCGCGAGCGCACCGGGCTGATCGTGCAGGTCTCCACCGGCGGCGCCGTATCCGATTCCGAGGACGATCGGATCGGCGTACTCGATTGCGGGGCCGAATCGGCCAGCCTCTCGCTCGGAACGGTCAACTTCGGGGACGACGTCTTCGTCAACCGGTGGCCGTTCATCGTTCGGCTCTACCAGCGGATGACCGAGCTCGGGGTGACGCCCGAGTTCGAGTGCTTCGATACCGGACACCTTGTCGCGCTGCATCGGCTGCTCGACAAGCACGGGCCGCCGGTCGGGGGACATGTCCACGTCGACTTCGTGTGCGGCGTGCCAGGAGGGATGCCGGGTACGGCGGCGGCGGTGACCCACGCGGTATCGCTGCTTCCCGATGGCGCGACTTTCAGCGCGACGGGGGTCGGCCGCACCACGCTGCCCGTGGCCACCGCGGCCATCGCTCACGGCGGTCATCTGCGGGTCGGGATGGAAGACACACTGACCTTTGCGCCAGGGGAACCGGTGCGCGATAACGCTCAGTTGGTCACGCGGGCGGCTGCGCTCGCTACGCTTGCGGGGCGACCACCGCTCGAGCCGGCCGCGGCACGCCAGTTGCTCGGTTTGCAGGCGGAGTAGCCGCTGTGATGACGAAGGAGAGCTGACCGCGTGGAGAGTCCGTCTCACGGCAACCGGCGCATCGACCGCGTGCTCGCGCCTGACTTCCTCGATCGCATCGCGGAGGTCTCGATGGCCGAGTTGCGGACCTACCGCGACGACGCGCTGCAGGAAGAGACCGACCTGTCCTACATCCGGCGCCTCGTCCAGGGCCGCATGGACATCATCCAGGCCGAACTCGACCGGCGGGACGGCGCCGGCACCGGTTCGCTGATCGACGCGCTGCCCGGGATCCTCGCTGACGACGGCGAGCGGGCTCCGGCCCACGGCCTGGGCCGGCACAGCGTCGTCGAGCCGAGCCGCGCTGCCGAGCACCGCAGGTACGTCGAGCAACTCGTCGCCGACGTGGACCTGAGCGACGTGGGTGCCCGCGAGCCCGCTGAACTGATGACGGTCCTCGAGGCGCTGCGCGACGAGGAGGAAGAACTGTCGATGAAGCGCCGCCAGGTGCAACGGGTCGTCGATGCGTGCAGCGCCGAAGTCACCCGCCGTTACCGCGACGGAGAGGCCGACGCCGGGCAGCTGCTCGACGAGCAGCAGCAGCACTGACGGCGACGCAGTGACCGTCCTCGCAGAGGTCGTCAGATCCGGGCTGGTTGAGAGCCGTCATCACGGCAGCGTTGTCGCGGTCGATCGGGCGGGCAAGATCCTGCTGTCCGGCGGCACCCCGGACGCGCTGGTCTTCCCGCGCTCGGCGAGCAAGCCGATGCAGGCCGTCGCCGCCATGCACACCGGGATGGCGGACACGTTCGGCTTCACCGACCGCCATGTAGCCGTCATCGCCGCGAGCCATTCCGGCGAGCAGCTGCACCTCGACCTCGTTCGCGAGGTCCTCGGCCGGGCCGACGTCGCCGAGAGTGATCTGGGCTGCCCGCGAGGTTGGCCGCTGGACGAGACCATGCGGCGCACCCTCGCCGCGCGCGACGTTCAGCCGTCGCGGATCTTCCACAACTGCTCCGGCAAGCACGCCGGCATGCTCGCGGCCTGCGTGGCGGCCGGCTGGCCGATCCAGGGCTACACCGCGCCGAACCACCCCTTGCAGGTCTCGGTGCGCTCGGTGATCGAGGTGTTTGCCGGCGAGCCGGTGCAATGCGTCGGCGTCGACGGCTGCGGGGCGCCCGTCTTCGCGACCTCGCTGACGAGCATCGCGCGGTCCTTCGCCATGCTGGCCACCGCCGCGCCCGACTCGCCGGCGTACGCCGTCGCTGCGGCCATGCGCGCGCATCCCGAGGTTGTCGGCGGCACCGGTCGCGACGTGACGGACCTGATGCGCGCCGTGCCCGGCCTGCTCGCCAAGGACGGCGCCGAGGGCGTCTACGCCGCGGTCACGGCCGACGGGATCGGTGTCGCCATCAAGATCGACGACGGTGCCGCGCGGGCCCGCATGCCGGTCCTCATCGCCGCGCTGCAGAGGCTGGGAGCCCTGCCCACCTCGGACGTGCTGGATGCGCTCGCCCGCCCGGCGGTACTGGGCGGGGGCGATCCCGTCGGAGAGGTCCGGGCGGTCGACCCGGGCACCGGCAGGCCATAGCGACGCGCCGGTTGCGGCTTTTGCCCTGGTTGGTGAACCCGCCTAGTGTCGACATATGCGCAATTTGGGCCTCTACATCCGGGAGCAGCGCGCCGGTGCTGACCTCTCCATCCGCGAACTCGCCCGGCAAGCCGGCGTCTCCAACCCGTACCTGAGTCAGATCGAACGTGGTCTGCGCCGCCCGAGCGCCGAAATCCTGCGGCACATCGCCAAGGCGCTGGACATCTCCGCGGAAGCGCTCTACGTCCAGGCCGGCATCCTCGAGGAGCACCACGGCGACACCGACGTGCCCGGTGCGATCGTCCGCGACGAGCAGATCAGCGAGCGCCAGAAGAAGGTGCTGCTGGAGATCTATTCGGCGTTCCGCGCCGAGAACGCGCGCCATGTCATCGACCTGACCGACCAGCCGGAGATCGCCGCGCTGGCGCCCGAGGAATGAGGCGGGGCGGTGCGAGAGTCACTCCTCCCGCACCGCCCCGAGTCATTCCGGCAGCTACCCCGTTGTCACCAGGGCGACGGCGCCGGGGGCGGGTTCACCGGAGGCCGGTCGTTGCAGGTGATCAGGTCCTTGCCCGGCGCTGGGAACAGCCAGCCAGGTAGCCAGGTCGTCTGCGTCGGGTCACCGAAGTAGTCGTTCCCGCCGAGGTCGGCGATGTGGAACGTCGATCCGTTGGCCCAGTCCCAGTTGAACGAACCGCAGTTGTTGACGAACAGTTCGCGGTCGTCGCCCCACGGCACTG
>JBDSAK010000318.1:0-6232 GCA_039922195.1 Mycobacteriales bacterium | reverse complement strand
AGCCGCACCTCATCGGGTCCTCAGCGGCGTCCGGCATCTTCAGGTCATCAGCCCGCTCACCGACCTGGAGGACCCAATGACCACCTTCCTGCCCGTACGACGCACCGGCACTGCTTTCGTCGTTGCGGCTCTGCTCACAGCGGGTGCGGTTACCGCGACCTCGCTCGCCGCCCGCAGCTCGGCGTCGACAACGCTCACCGCGGCAGCCGGCTCGTCGGTTGCCGATACCGCGCAAGCGCCCGAGCTGGTGCGCAACGCGGCGACCGTGAACGGCTCCGCGGACATGATCAACCTGAGCCCGCGGACGACAGCGATCGGCGCCGTTATCAGCCCGACTGGCACCATGAAGGACTTCATGGACGCATCCCTCGACGACGTGCACGCCACCTGGGTCCGCCTCTTCGCTGCCCGAAATTGGCGGGAACCCAGCGTGAGCTACCTCTGGCCGAGCCGCGGGGAGTCCTACCGGCACAACAACGCCTGCGGCACCAGCGACGACACGGCGCTCTACTACTGCCCGAACGACGACACCATCGTGATCAGCCAGATCAAGGCCACCGCTCTCTGGGAAGGCAACACCGCGAACGGCCGCCTCACGATCAAGGGCACCGGCGACATGTCCGTCTCACTGTTCATCGCGCATGAGTACGGCCACAACGTCGCGAACGAGTTCGGCTTCAAGATCAGCGATGCGCTGCAAGAGCGGCTCGCCGACTGCTTCGCCGGCGTTTGGGCCGTCGACGCCGCGCGGCGCGGGATCCTGGAGGAGGGTGACGTGTTGGAGGCGTGGCAGGTGCTCGACCTGCTCGCCGAGCACGCCGAACTCGGTGTCAGCGACAATGGCGTACACGGCACCCCGGCCGACCGGCAGAAGGCATTCACCACCGGCTGGGAGGGTGGCCTCGACAGTTGCACCACGGCGTACGCCGCTTGACCGCAGCACCCAAAGGCAACCCGCAGCGAGGCTCCGCCCCCACAGGTGCGGGGCCTCGTCGGCGTGTGTCACCATACGCGCGGCGGAAGGAACCGAGGTGCCCGTGCAGGTGCGAGTGCTGCTCCTCGGGCCGGTCGACGTGCGTGTCGGCGACGGGTCGGTTTCTGTCGGCGGCACCAAGGCGCGCGCCGTGCTGGCCCAGCTAGCACTGGCCGCAGGACACGTCGTGTCGGTCGAGCAACTCATCGATGGGCTGTGGGGCGACCAACCGCCGGCAACGGCGACCAACACGCTGCAACAGCACATCGTCGTATTGCGCAAGGCGCTGGCGGTCGCCGGCAGTGATCTGCTGGTGACCCGGCCGCCCGGCTACTCGCTCGCCGTGCCCACCGACGTACAGGATTTCCTGCGGTTGCGCCGCGAGGCCGACCTCGCGTACGAGACCGGCCGGGGCCAGCACGCCGCCCGGCTGTACGCCGAGGCGCTAGCGCTCTGGCGGGGCCCGGCCCTGGCCGACGTTGTGACGCTGCCGGCCGGGCAGGGCAGAGCAGTAGCGCTCGATGCCCAGCGGCTCGCCTGCATCGAGTCGTGGGCGCAGGCCGAGCTAGCCAGCGGTCACGCGGAGGAACTCGTGAGTGAGCTGGAAACGCTGGTGGCGCTCCACCCGACCCGCGAGCGGCTATGGGAGCACCTGATGGTGGCGCTCTACCGCACCGGCCGGCAGGCTGACGCCCTCGCTTCTTACGCACGAGCACGCGCCCTGCTCGACGACGCGCTGGGAGTCGAACCAGGTCCGGCCCTACGCAGTACGCATGCGGCGGTACTGGCGCACGACGCGCGACTTGCATCGCCTGCTCCGACGAGCTCCGGTGGCCTGTCGGTGATCGCGACCCGGTTGCGGACCGCTACCGCAGGCGCGGCGGCCTGGCTGGTACGGCCAGATGGCAGCAGGCTGCACCTCACCGACCGGGACGCCGTCGTCGGCCGGCAGTCCGACAGCGACGTGCCGGTGCGCGAGTCGGAGGTGTCCCGCCAGCATGCGCGCATCTTCCGGCTCGGCGAGGGTCACGCCATCGAGGATTTGGGGTCGACGAACGGAACCCGCGTCAATGGCGCGCCGATATCGGCGATCACGCCACTGGTCAGGGGTGACCGGATCGAGATCGGCTCGGCGGCCCTCCGGTACGAATCCGTTGATTCCTGACGGGGGAACGCGGCGCCGTCACCGCAGGTTCGACCTCGCGGCGCGTGCTATACCCGGGAGCACCAAGAGGGTGGGAAAACCAGCGTGACCATAGTCACGTCGAGCTACCTATGGACCCGCGCAAGCCCCGAAGGTACCTTTACAGACGTACCCCCCGTCTACACCTGGGAGACCAGACTGCAGTCGGAGCTTTCCGGTGGAGTTCGTGAATACATTCACAAGCTCCTCCGATCCGAATATCGAGCACGACGCGGCCCCCACGGGACCGCGAACGAGATGGTTGGAGTTGTTACGCATGGACTGGCGCCACATTGCGGCCTGCCGTGACGAAGACCCTGAGCTGTTCTTCCCGATCGGCACGACCGGTCCGGCAGCGCTTCAGGTCGAGGAAGCCAAAGCAGTCTGCCGCCGATGCGACGTCCGCATCGAATGCCTCCAGTGGGCCATCGAGACCGGTCAGGACGCTGGCGTCTGGGGCGGCACGAGCGAGGACGAACGGCGCGCTCTCAAGCGTCGCGGCGCCCGCGCTGCGCGCAGCCGCATCGCCTAGGCACCACCCACGATTCTCCCGACCCGGTTTCCTAAGGCAGCCGGGTCGGGATGTCCAGCCGCAGGGGCACCTCCAGCCGCACTTCGGTGCCGCGCCCAGAGCCGGCACCCAAATCGATCGACCCGCCGAGTTCGGTCATCACCAACGTCCGGACGATCTGCAGGCCCAGCCGCGTCGACTGAGTGACGTCGAACTCCGCGGGCAAGCCGCCCCCGTCGTCCGCGACGACCACGACCAGCCGGTCGATTCCCCGAGCGAACCGGATGACCACCTCGCCGCCCGCCGGCCCGAAGGCGTGCTCCACGGCGTTCTGCAACAACTCGACGAGGACTAGCGCGAGCGGCGTGGCGATCTCGGCCGGCAGCTCCCCGGCCAATCCCTCCCGGCGAGCGCTGATGCCGCTGGTCTCCGGACTGGCGAGGTCGCGGATCATCGTGATGACTTTGTCCGTGATGTCGTCGAACGGCACTGCCTGGTCGAGCGTCTCCGAGAGCGTCTCGTGCACCATCGCGATCGACGTCACCCGGCGTACCGACTCGGTCAGTGCCGCGCGGGCCTCCGGGTTGTCGAGCCGGCGCGCCTGCAGGCGTAATAGCGCAGCAACGGTTTGCAGGTTGTTCTTCACCCGGTGGTGGATCTCGCGAATCGTCGCGTCCTTGCTCATCAGCTGCCGCTCGCGCCGGCGCAGCTCGGTGACGTCACGCAGCAGCACCAGCGCGCCAACGACTTCCCCGCTCGCGAGCAGCGGGATCGCGCGGCGCAGCACGGTCGCGCCGCCCGCTTCGTCCTCTACCTCGACCGGAAAACCTGTGTCGAGGACCGCAGTGATCCGGCGTTCGTCGATGCCGACCTCGCGGCCGATCGTGCGTAAGCCCTCGCCCACGATGTTGCCGGCAAAGCCCAGCCGGCGGTACGCCGAAATGGCGTTGGGACTCGCGAAGACGACAACGCCGTCGGCATCCAGTCGCAACATGCCGTCGCCGACGCGAGGCGAGAGCTCCAGGTCGGGTTCGGAACCGGGGAACGGGTAGCTGCCCTCGGCGATCATCTGCGCCAGGTCGCTGCCCGACTGCAGATAGGTCATCTCGAGCTGGCTGGGCACGCGGGCCGCGGCGAGGTTGGTGTCCCGCGCGATGACGGCGATGACCGTGCCGTCGCGGCGAACCGGGATCGCCTCGTGCCGGACCGGCACGTCTCCGTGCCACTCCGGCTCGCCGTCGCGGCACAACCGGCCCTCGCGCCAGCACCGATCGACCAGGAACCGTTCGTCCGCGGTGACCACCGAGCCGACCTTGTCGTCCTGGTAAAGGGTCTGGCCAGTGGTCGGTCGCATCTGCGCGACGGTGACGAACGCATCCTGGCTGTTGTCGCGGACGAACAGCAGCAGGTCGGCGAACGACAGGTCGGCGAGCAGCGTCCACTCGGCGACGAGCAGGTGCAGCCAGTCGATGTCGGGTTCGGACAGGTTGCTGTGCAACCTGCTGACGTCGTGCAGTGTGCTCATCGGCCGCCCGCGCGCCTCTCACTGTCCGGTACCCGCGCGAATCGTATGCCGCGCACTACCGTGACAGACTCGGGCGGCATGAGCGACGAACGCACGCAGCGCCTGATCGCCGCCGACCTCCGACAGGTGTGGCACCCGTTCACGCAACAACAGGGATGGCCCGCGGACGACCCGCTGGTCATCGAGAGCGCCCAGGGGATGTACCTCACGGCAAGCGACGGACGCCGCTACCTCGATGGCGTCTCGTCGCTGTGGACGACGGTGCACGGGCATCGCGTGCCGGAGATCGACGACGCGGTACGGCGCCAGCTCGACAAGGTCGCGCACTCGACGTTTCTCGGGCTGACCCATGAGCCGGGGATCGAACTCGCGGCCGAGTTGGTTGCGTCCGCGCCGGCTGGTCTCACCCGCGTCTTCTATGCCGGTGACGGATCGAGCGCCGTCGAGGCCGCGCTCAAGATGGCCTATCAGGCCGCCGCGCAGCGTGGCGA
Source organism: Mycobacteriales bacterium (assembly GCA_039922195.1). GTDB lineage: Bacteria > Actinomycetota > Actinomycetes > BP-191 > BP-191 > JBDTYE01. The sequence continues at coordinate 1,549 of JBDSAK010000318.1, read as the reverse complement.
GAACCGGCCGTTGTACGTCCACCTCGAACACGGCTATCACGGCGACACACTGGGCGCGGTCAGCGTCGGCGGCATCGATCTGTTCCATGCGACGTACCGACCGATCTTGCTCGAGACCCGACAGGTCGGCTCACCGGGCGAACGAGCTGGCGGACAATCACCAGCGCATCGGGCTGCCGAGGTCCTGATCGAGCTGTCCGGCGTACTCGACCGGGACGGCAGTCGCGTCGCCGCCGTGATCGTCGAACCGTTGGTACAGGCGGCAGCGGGGATCCTGACGTACGACGTCTCGTTCCTGCGCGGCGTGCGAGCCGCCTGCGATGCGGCCGGCGTACCGCTCATCGTCGACGAGATCGCCACCGGCGTCGGGCGCACCGGCACGATGTGGGCGTGCGAGCAGGCCGGTATCTCCCCCGACCTCATGACGCTCGGCAAGGGCATCTCCGCGGGCTACCTGCCGTTGTCCGCGGTCATCGCGACAGAGGAGATCTATCAAGGATTTCTCGGTCGATACGATCAGTTCCGCACTCTTTTCCACGGCCACACCTACACGGCGAATCCCCTTGCATGCGCGGCGTCGCTGGCCAACCTCGCGCTGATGCGTGAGCGCGACACGGTCAGACACGCGCAGTGGGTCGGTGAAGAACTGGGCACGCTGCTCAAGCCACTCTCCGATGTGTCCGGGGTCCACGAGATCCGGCGACTCGGCACGATGACCGGGATCGAATTGCGAAGTCCGGATGGCTCGTCCTTCGCCCCCTCGCTGCGCACCGGCTTCGCGGTCTGTCAGGCGGCGCGTGCCGGAGGCGTCATCCTGCGACCGCTCGGCGATGTCGTGGTGCTCATGCCGCCCCCCGCGATCGAGTACGACGATCTGTCGCTGCTCGTCGACGTGGCCACGGAGTCGGTTCGCGAAGTCCTCGCGACGCGGCTGTGACCGATCCGCTGTGCTGGCTCGCAGATCACGAGGCCGCGCGCGAAGCGGCCGGCCTGCGCCGGCGGCTGCGCCCGCGCGCGCCGTCCGAGCCCTTGATCGACCTCGCGAGCAACGACTACCTCGGGTTGGCGCGGCACCCGCAAGTAATCGAGGCAGGCGCGGCCGCCCTGCGCACGTGGGGCGCGGGCTCCACGTCATCCCGGTTGGTCGTCGGCACTACCGAGCTGCACGTCGCTTTCGAGCGTGCGCTCGCTGAGTTCATCGGTGCTCCTGCAGCTCTCGTGTTTTCCTCGGGCTACCTCGCAAATCTCGGCGCCGTGACCTCACTCACCGGCGACGGCGACCTCATCGTGTCTGACGCTCATTGTCATGCGTCGCTCGTCGACGCCTGCCGGCTCAGTCGCGCCCGTGTAGTCGTCGTACCGCATTGCGATGTTGCTGCGGTTGAGGCGGCGCTTGGCGCGGGTAGCTGGCGGCGGGCCCTTGTCATCACCGATTCGGTCTTCTCCGCCGATGGCGACCTCGCACCGCTTTCCGAGCTGCATGACGTCGTACGGCGGCACGGGGCCGTGCTGTTTGTCGACGATGCGCACGCGCTCGGCGTCGTCGGGG
>JBDSAK010000317.1:0-2619 GCA_039922195.1 Mycobacteriales bacterium | reverse complement strand
TCGCCTTCTCCCGCGATTACGCGGGCGACAGCGATCCGCTCACCTGCTGTCGGTTGATGCTCAGCCGGGCGAACGGCGCGTCCGCCCGTGCGCTGCCGGGAATCCTCGGCGCGACCTGGCCGGCGTGGTCACCCGACGGCGGGCGCCTCGCATTTGTGACGCCGCGCGGCCTGTGGGTCGTCACGCGCACCGGTTCGGGCCTGCGGCGCATCGCCGACGGGCGCATCGGCCAACCAGCATGGGCGCCGGACGGCCGCTCGATCGCCTACACGCAGCGGACGACGGAGGATCAGACGCAGCTGCGGACCATCCCGAGCGGCGGCGGCGCGCCCGCCGTGCGATACGCCGCGGCAGGCCACGTCGACAGTCCTAACTGGGACGTCGACAGCCGCACGCTGTACTTCATTTCGCACCGCGGCGCCGGCGAGGACGCGCGAGTGTCGTCCGCGATCCAGGTGCTCGCAATCGGTCGGCCCTCCCGGGTTCTCTTCCGGTATCCGCGGCAGGTCTACCACCTCGCGTTCTCCCGGACGTCTCCCCCTCCAGGCACGACGACAAGCGGTGTCGCACGACAGGTCGGCGACACCTACGACTGGTCACTCGCAAACGCGGCCAGCGCTACGGATCTGGCCCGCAGCCACACGTTCGCGCCGGCCGGCAGTACACCGCTCTCCGGTGACTGGGACGGCGACGGACGGGCGACGTCCGGCTACGTCACCGTCAACGGCGCGGGCTCGCGGCTGGTGTGGTTCTTCAGCGACGACAACAGCACGGTCAGCAGATTGTTCGAGTTCGGCGTCCCGTCCGATCGCCCGATCGTCGGCGATTGGGACGGTGACGGACGCTGGACCGCCGGCGTCGCACGCACCAACAACGGCCAGCTCGACTGGCTGCTCACCGACGACAACCGGACGGCGAAGCCGACGTTCACTTTCGGGTTTGCCGGAGACCAGATCGTCGCTGGTGACTGGAACTCCGACGGGACGATGACGGTCGGCACCGTCCGGCCGATCCTCACCAATCTCGCGTGGTATCTCACCGACAACAACATCTCGATCTCGCGCCGCTTCACCTATGGCTCGGCTGGCGCTGCTCCCGAGCTGCCGGACCGGGCGATAGTGGGCGACTGGAATGGCGATCGGCGCTGGTCGGCGGGTGTCGTGCGCGATACCGGATCCGCGCTGCAGTGGTTGCTGACGGATGACGACGCGGCGATCGCGCAGGACTTTCTTGCCGGCGCACCCGGCGACCTCCCGGTGGTCGGCAACTGGGACGGGCAGTAGCCGCGCTACCGGACGTGGAGGACGCTGTCGCCTCGTTCGACCAGTTCGCCGATGACGACGCCGCCGCGGACTTCGCCGGCAACGAGCAGGCCGCCGGAGGTCTGGGCGTCAGCCAGGAGGAGCATTTCCAGCTCGTCCACGCCGTGCGAAGTCGTGTGCGGCGCGACCCATTCGAGGTTGCGCCGGGTGCCGCCGCTCACGTAGCCCGCGGCTGCGGCCGCCCGCGCGCCGTCGACGTACGGCACGGCATTGCTGTTGATGACTGCGGTCACCCCGCTGGCCCGGGCGAGCTTGTAGAGATGACCGAGCAGACCGAAACCCGTCACGTCGGTCGCGCAGGTGACGCGTTTCGCGACGGCGTCCTGCGACGCCTGCCGGTTGAGCTCCGTCATGACCGCGATGGCCTCGGGGAAGACTTCGCCGGTTTGCTTGTGGCGACTGTTGAGGACGCCGAGCCCGAGCGGTTTCGTCAGCGACAGCGGTACGCCGGCCCGGCCGGAGTCGTTGCGCAGCAGGCGCTCCGGGTGCGCGATCCCGGTGACGGCCATGCCGTACTTGGGTTCGGGATCGTCGACACTGTGCCCGCCGGCGACCGGGCACTGCGCTTCGCGCGCGACATCGAGACCGCCGCGCAGCACCTCGGCGGCGAGGGCGATCGGCAGCGTGTCGCGGGGCCAGCACAACAGGTTGACGGCGATGATCGGCGTACCGCCCATGGCATAGACGTCGGACAGGGCGTTGGCCGCGGCGATGCGGCCCCAGTCGTAGGCGTCGTCGACGACAGGCGTGAAGAAGTCGACCGTCGAGATGACAGCGCGATCGCCGTCGATACGTACGACGGCCGCGTCGTCGCCGTCGTCGAGCCCGACGATCAGGTCCGGTGAGCGGTAGCCGGTGAGACCCGCGACGACGGCTTCAAGCTCTCCCGGCGGAATCTTGCACGCGCAGCCGCCACCGCGCGCGTACTGCGTCAGTCGGTAGGTCTCCACGGAGCCGACGCTAGCGCGTCAGCGGATCGCCGGCAGCGGCGGAGTGAAGTCAAGACGCACCGACGGCTCGTTGCCCTTGATGGTGTCGTCCGGCCACGTCGCGTGCGCCACGTGCTTCCTGCCGTCGAGTACGACGACGACGTCGAAGGTGAACGGCGCCTTGCCGAGTTTGGCGGCCTGCAGGCCCTTGTCCTTCGGGCCATCCCAGTAGACATACCCCTCAGGCGCACACGTGCCTTCATCTCGCGCCGCCCGCGTCGCGGCGAAGGTGAGCGACTCGCCGTTGGCCGCGGTCGCGGTGATGGTCGCGGTCGCCGTCTTCGGTGTAGTTCCCATCTCGCTCAGCG
>JBDSAK010000316.1:0-2533 GCA_039922195.1 Mycobacteriales bacterium | reverse complement strand
GCTGCGAACCGCAGTCAGCGACGCTGGCAGCGTCCAGGTGCTCTGGCAGCGACGGTTTGTCAGCGACCGGGAGGATGGCTCCGCGCTGCAGGCCCGCCGAATGGCACCGGGAGCGTCGCGATGGGGCGCACGCATCACGATCGAGGCCGGCGGCGCGAACGCCCCGTCCAGTCTGGTCTCCGTGCCCGGTGGCTTTGCCGTCGGCTACACGGTTCGCGGCACGGTGCCGCGATCACGCTCGACTGCACGCGTCAGCCTGCTCAAGCCCCGTGCTAGCACCAAGCTGGACGTCGCTGCGGCGTTGGAGGGCGTGCGCGACGTGCGACTGGCGCGGTCAGACCGCTACGGCCTGCTCGCGACGATGGTGATGTCCCCGCCTGGCGGAGACAGCGTCGGCGTCGGCGCATTCTTAGCCCCTGGCGCTTCAGGCTTCGGACCGATTGAGCGCGTCACCTCAGCAGATGACGTCCAAGAGGTCGTCCCCGGCTTCGCCCGCGACGGCGACCCGATGGTCGTGTGGTCCGCACCGCGTGACGGCAGCGATCAAGGCATCCCGATCGACAGCGTGCGCCGGGTCGTGCGTACCTCGACGCGACGCGCTGAACGATGAACGCGTCGAACACAACCATCCGCCCGGCTGCCGGCATGGCGGTCGGCCAGTTCCAGGCCAGCGGCCAACCGGGTGCGCGCGGCCGCGGCTCATGACCGCTCGGTCAGGTCCGCTGATCGGCTCCGTCTTCGGTCTGATCTTCGTGCTCGCGAACGCCGGTGCGTTGCCGGCGCCCGTCGGCGCGTTGGCGCAGGGCATCGCATTCGCGGTCTTCGTCGCGATCGTGCTGACGCTGCGCCGTCGCGCCGCTCGCCTATCTGCGCAGGCGCGGGCGGCCGGGCCGCGGTTCGGAAGCGGATTCTGGATAGTCGTGGCCGGCGAGCTGATCGCGATCGCAGCCGGGCTGGTCGTGCTCAACGGTCCGCTGGACGCCCCGCGGGCGACCGTGGCCTGGATCTCGCTCGTCGTCGGCCTGCACTTCGTCGCACTCGCGTTCACCTTGCACCAGCCGTTCCTGCACGCGCTCGGCGCCGCGATCGCGACGTGCGGCGCGACAGGACTTGTGCTTGCCGCGGCCGGTGCATCGAACGCCGCGATCGCGACGATCGCCGGTGTCCTGCCCGGAGCGCTGCTGCTCTGCGCGCCTGCGCGCCGCGACCCGCGACCCGGACTGCCGGTCGGCCGCGCGCCGCGTGAGGTCGTCTGAGATGGCTATCCGCTGCCCTCGCTGGCTCGTCGTCCTCGCGACTGCGGTCGCGAGCCTGCTCGGCGCCCCTGGCGCGGTCGCGGCGGTGCACGAGCGCCCCGACCTGGAGGCCTACTTCGCCGCCGCCGGCACGACCGGCACGATGGTCGTGCGCGAGAGCGGCCCGCGACCACGAACGATCCTGATCGCAGCCGACCGCAGCCGCCGGCGCTATCTACCGTCATCGACGTTCAAGATCCCCAACGCGCTGCTGGCAATCGATCGCGGCGTCGTGTCGGGCGCCGACCAGCCGTTCCCAGGCCCGAACGAGAACTTCCTCGTCGGCGGATCGCCGTTCCTGCCGGCGGTTTGCGAGGGCGATCTCACGCTGGCGACCGCGTTCACCAACTCCTGCATCCCGGTTTACCAGCGGATCGCGCGGCAGCTCGGGCGCCCCGCCTACCGCCAAGCGGTTCGGGCGATGGACTACGGCAACCGCGAGGTCGACGGCGCGCCGCTTGACAGCTTCTGGCTACAGGGGCCCTTCGCAATCTCCGCGGCCGAGCAGGTGCGCTTCCTCGAACGTCTGCGCCGCGGCGCGCTGCCGGTGTCCGCCCATGCGCTGCACGACGTACGCGAGATGATGGTCATCTCGCGCGACGACACGACCATCCTGCGAGCGAAGACCGGCTACGTCTTCAGCACGACGCCGAGGCTCGGGTGGTGGGTCGGCTGGGTGCAGCGCGGCGAGCGGACGTGGACGTTCGCGCTGAACCTCGACATCACGCTGCCCGAGCATCCCGCCGCGCGCATCACGATCGGCCGCGCGATCCTGCGCGAACTCGGAGCGCTCCCCTGACTCGACCTCCCGAGCGGCGGCAACTCTCATCGCACCAGTAAATCGCCGCTTCGTCGAAGCGGCGCCCTCGTGAAACCACACAAGGAGCTCTGAACACCATGCCATTCAACATCGGACCTATGGAACTGCTCGTCGTACTGCTCGTCGTTCTCCTCGTGCTCGGCCTCGTTGTCGCAGCGTTGAGGCTTGGCATCAGACGCTGATGATCTCCGTCGCGGGCATCGGTACCGGACCCTCGGGATCGCGTCACGGTGGGCGACCCGCGTGTCTGGCTGGCGATCCTTGCCCCGCCGCCGTACACCCTGTCCCGGGTCTTTGGGCGGTGGGCATCCCGGTCGGGTTCAGCTCGGCCGGGTTGCGCCCATTTCATTGCCTTAGTCATTGCCTTACCAGGGGTGATCTCAGAGAACCTCGGAGCGCCGAGGCCCATATAGCCTGG
>JBDSAK010000315.1:0-4618 GCA_039922195.1 Mycobacteriales bacterium | reverse complement strand
CGCGGCGCCGCCGGTCACGATCCGAAATGGCTCACCAGCGGTGTGGTAATCCACCGTGGTGACCGGGCCGAGCGCCGTCACGCCGGGACGGCGTCTGTCATCTGGATGCATGCCGTGTCGCCCATTTGGGCGACGACCTGCACGAGCTGACCCGTTGCCAACCGGGAGTAGTCGTCGGGGGGCACGACGACCACGGGACAACGTTTGTCGTAGAGCTCTCCCGCGACCATCGCGCCGAGAACGAGGATCACGTCAGGCTCGAGCAGCAGCAGCGCGAGCGGACCGCTGCCGGCGCGAATGGTTTCGGCGAAGACGCTGGTGCTCGAGCTCGAGCCTCTGCCGTACGGCATCACGAGCACTTTGCCGGCAACCGAGCTTCCGCGCTGCGGGTGGTGTTCGTCGATGATCGCACCGGTCTGACGATCGATTCCGCCCCAGAAGCTCAGCGCTTCGTCGAGGACCATCACCTCGCCGCTCGCGGTCCCACCGTAGAGCACTTTGCCGGTCAGGTCCCCCATGGTTCACGCTCCAGAACCGGGTGCCCAGCGCGCGCGGACGCGACGCATTCGGCGAGAGTCGCGAAGATGACGTCGACGCCGAGGTTGCCGGGTGCGTAGTACGCCCACTTGCCGCTGTTGGTCATCACGACGCGCGTGTCCGGCGCGAGGATCGGTGTGATGTAGGTGCACGTATCCACAACGAACTGCACTCCCGCACGTTCGCAGACGTCGACAAACCCCAGCGGCCGTGCGGCCTCCAGAATGCGGCGGCTGGTCGAGGCGTAGAACGCGACGGCCGCGTCGATAGCCGGACCATCGGCCAGCAACTCGGCCAGCTGTCCGCATTCGGCGAGGGAAAAGTGCGGCGTCCCGACGCTGATCGCGTCGAGCGCTGCACCGTCGACCGTGCTGAGTTCGGCGCGCGCGGCAGCGATCATGTCGCGCGTCACCGTGACGACCTCGAGCGGCGGGTTGCCCTGCAGCGCGATCTCGAGTGTCGCCGCCTCCGGCGTGATGCCGACCACGTGGAACAGCGCTACCCCACCCGACGAGGCGGCAGCCGCACCCAACGCCTTGAGAGCGTCTTCACCTGTGGTGGCAGGCAATCCGACGATGACCGGGATCGCCGTACCGGTGCGCCGTCCGATAAGTTGCCCGACGACGGCGGGAAACAATTCGTTGTCGCGCAACGCCTGCGGCAGGCCGGTCAGGTCGAAGACGATCTGTCCCGCGCGGTTTTCTGTGACGTGCAGTCCGGCGTACGGCGCTCGGCCCGTGATCGCCGCGCAGATGTCGAGGAAGTCGCCGTACCGGTCGGTGCGCGCACCGAGTACCGAGTTGCAGAAGACGATGGCGTTGGACTCGGCCCACGCGACGTTCGTGCCGAATGGCGGCCTGGCCTCGGCGAGTTGGTACGGCGCGCACGTCCAGGTCGGGGACGCGCCGAGGGAGACATAGGCGTCCATCAGCCGCCGTCCGTTGACCATCGTCTCGTCGTCACCCTTGACGAGCCCCGGGTGGAGCAGGTCGAGCGACGAGACGTTGAGCGTGGTCGGCACCTTCACCCGCCCGCCCAGCGACGCCAGCCGCTCGGCGAAATCGAGGCCGGCGACGCCGTGATAGAGGCAGGAGTCGATATGCGCCGACGCGATGGGAATGAGGTACGGCGCGCCGTTGGCGCGCGCGAGCCCGGTGACGATGCGCATCGCGAGAGCGAGCGCCTCGCCCTGCGCCCCGTCGAGCATTGCCTGCTCGTCGTCGCTCAATGTCAGTGGTGTCGCGCTCGTGGCCTCAGACACCGAGGTATGCCTCTACGACTCGAGCGTCGCGGCGAAGCTCGTCGGCGGGGCCTTCGAGGGTTTGCCTGCCGTTCTCGATGACGTACCCCCGATGCGCGATACGCAGCGCCGCCCGCACGTTCTGCTCGACGAGCAACACCGTCGTCCCCGCCGCATTGACCTCCGCGATGACATTCATGATTGCCGCAACGACGAGTGGGGCGAGCCCCATCGACGGTTCGTCGAGCATCAGCATCCGGGGCTCTGCAACGAGCGCGCGGCCGATCGCCAGCATCTGCTGCTCACCACCAGAAAGCGTGCCACCCGCCTGCTTGCGGCGGTTGGCCAGCTGCGGCAATAGCTCGTAGACCCGGTCGGTGCGGCCCGAAATGCTCGACTGGTCCTTCACCAGGTAGCCGCCGACCTGCAGGTTTTCGTGAACGGTGAGTCGACTGAAGATGTGCCGGCCCTCCGGCACGTGCACGAGACCCGCACCGACGTTGTCCCACGGTGAACGCGCGGTGATGTCGTCGCCGAAGTAGTGAATGCTTCCACTTGCGGGCTTCGCCAGACCCGACGCGGCCGAGAGCATCGTCGACTTGCCGGCGCCGTTGTTGCCGAGGACCGCGACGATTTCTCCTTCGTTGACCGTGATCGCGAGATCATGCAACGCCTGAATGCGTCCGTAGAAGACGTTGACATCGCGAAACTCAAGAGCCGCCGGCATGGGTGTCACCTCGTTCTACATCGGTGCCGACGCTCTGCGAGGTCTCCTCATCCGGGCCGAGGTAGGCCTCGATGACCGCTGGATCGCGCTTGACCTGTTCGGGCGGTCCATCGGCGATGGCCTTGCCGTAGTTGAGCACAACGACGCGCTCGGAAATCTTCATCACCAGACCCATGTCGTGCTCGATGAGGACGACCGCGACGGCGAGCTTCTTGATGCGCCTGATCAGGTCGATCAGCCTCGCCTTTTCGCCGTGGTTGAGGCCGGCTCCCGGCTCGTCAAGAAGCAGCAGTTTTGGCCGAGTCGCCAACGCTCGCGCGATCTCGACGAGGCGCTGATCGCCATACGGCAGGTTGCGCACGAGCCGGCCGCGGTCCCCTGTCATGCCGACGAAGTCGAGCCAGCGATGCGACTCGTCGCTGCAGAATTGTTCGGCCCGCCGGTAGCGCGGCGTGTGCAGCAACGCGTCGAAGACATTCTCGCGCAATTGCGTATGCAGTCCGGCCCGTACGTTGTCGACAACAGTGAGCTCGGGAAACAGCCGCAGGTTCTGGAAGGTGCGGGCGATGCCGCTCGCCGCAATCCTGCTCGGCCGGTCCTTGGTGACCTCGCGGCCGGCAAACCGCGCCGACCCGCCCGTCGCGCGGTAGAAGCCGGTGATGCAGTTGAACGCCGACGTCTTGCCCGCGCCGTTGGGGCCGATGACGGACACGATTTCTCCATCGCCGACGGAGAACGTCAGCCCGTCGACCGCGATGACACCGCCGAAGCGCAGTTCGAGGTTGCGTACTTCGAGCAGGCTCACCGGAGTCCGTCACCGTCGGCCAGCGTCGGCTCGACATCCGGTACGTCGCGCCTGGCGTCACGTTCGACGGCGCGCGCCGGCCACAGGCCCTGCTGGCGGAAGAGCATCACGACGATGAGGAAGATGCCGAACGCGAAGTACTGGTATTTCGACAGGTCCCGCAGCACTTCTGGGGCAAGGCTGATGAAGATCGCACCGAGCACCGCGCCTGGCATGCTGCCCATTCCGCCTAGCACTACGGCCATCAGGACCAGCGCGGAATACAGAAAAGTGAAGCTGGCGGGCGAGACCGCCGAGAGCTGAGACGCGAACAAGGTGCCGGCAAGTCCACCCCACACCGCGCCGACGACGTACGCCGCAATCTTCGTGGTGTAGGTGTTGATGCCCATCGCCTCGGCGGCGTCTTCGTCTTCGCGGATGAAGCGCCACGCACGGCCGAGCTTGGACCGGCCGAGCCGACTTGCACCCGCGACGGCAAGCGCCGCGACGCAGACCGTGAAGTAGTAGAGCCGGCGCTGGTCCGTGAGCGAATACCCGAAGAGCTCGAACGACGGAATGCCGTAGATACCGGACGGCCCGCCAGTGATGTCGAGGTTGTTGGCGGTAACGCGGATGATCTCACCGAAGCCCAACGTCACGATGGCGAGGTAGTCGCTGCGCAGCCGGAGCGTCGGCGTTCCGATGATGAGCCCGGCGACGATCGTCGCGAGGATCACGAACGGAATCGTCTCGACCATCGAAAACCCGTGCTGTGTCGCGAGAATGCCGCTGACATATGCGCCCACCGCGAAGAAGGCGGCGTAGCCGAGGTCGAGCAGGCCGCAGTAACCGACCACGATATTCAGACCGACGGCGAGCATGACGAAGACGGCAGCACTCGTGGTGACGGACAGGGCGTAGTTGCTGCTGTAGGCGAAGGGGAATCCGATGGCCAGCACGAAGGCCACTGGCCCGAGCCAGCGGCTGTCCGTGAAGGCCGTGATCAGGTTGGATGCGCGGCGGTCGGGTCGCCGGCTGCGACTGGTCGGCGCGACGGCCGCCATCAGACCCGCTCCGTCACACGCTCGCCGAGGATGCCCGTCGGGCGGACCGTCAGAAACAGGATCAGGAAACCGAACGCGAAGACGTCTCGCCATTCGCCACCGAGCCAGTGTGTCCCGAAGGATTCGAGCAGGCCGAGGGTGAGACCGCCGAGCATCGCACCGGGGATGTTGCCGATTCCGCCGATCACCGCCGACGTGAAGGCCTTGAGACCGATCGTGAATCCCATCAGGAACTCGATCTTGCCGTAATACGTTCCGGCCATGAC
>JBDSAK010000314.1:0-4649 GCA_039922195.1 Mycobacteriales bacterium | reverse complement strand
TGACTTTGGACCACTACCTCGAGGTGCTGGCGCGTAGGCCCGGCGCGCTGCCGGGCGCGACCGCGCTGGTGCAAGCGCGGTAGGACGGCACGTTCACCGCGCAGCACGAGGCGTTCTGGGCCGGCGCGCGCAAAGCGCACGGCGATTTCGGTGGCACCCGCGCCCTCGTCGAGGTGCTGCTCTTACACCGGCACCTTCCGCATGCCGACATCGTCGGCGCCCTAGGCCTGGTCGTTGCGGTTGGCGGCACCACCGCGGACGTCGTTGCGGTCGAGGCGCGCAAGCTCGCCCGGCTCCGCCCCGACAGTACGGTCCCGCCCGAGGAGACGGCCGTGGCCCGCCGGGTGGTGAGCCTGACCGAGCGGCGGCTCGCCGACCCGGCCGCTGTCATCGCCGGGCTCCCCGCCAACCAGCGGCCGTTGCCGTCCGTGGACGCGTACGACGAGTTGCTGCACCGAAGAGCCACCACCGCGGCAGACGCAGCGGCGCCCTCAACGCAAGGAGCCGTCTCATGACCGCCGCACCCGCACCCACGATTACCCCGTCAGCCCGGCGGCGCCGGGGGATGACCGAGCAGGCCGCGGACGCCGCCGTCGACCAGGCCTGCCGCTCGCTGCGCCTACCGACGGTGCGAACCCGGTTCGAGGAAGTGGTCAACGCGGCGGAGAAGGAGCAGCTGACTTACCGCGGGTTCCTCGCCGAGCTGCTCCTCGCCGAATGCGACGACCGCGCGCGGCGGCGGTCAGTGCGGCGCGTCAAGGCCGCTGGCTTCCCGCGGGAGAAGTGGCTCGGCGACTTCGACTTCGACGCGAACACCAGCATCAACCCCGCGACCATCCACGCCCTCGCCTCATCCGCGTGGGTGCAGCACGGCCAGCCGCTGTGCCTGATCGGTGACTCCGGAACCGGCAAGAGCCACCTGCTCATCGGGCTTGGCGCCGCCGCCGCGGAGGCCGGCTTCCGGGTGAAGTACACCCTGGCGACGAAGCTGGTGAACGAGCTAGTCGAGGCAGCCGACGAGAAGATGCTCGCGAAGACGATTGCCCGCTTTGGCCGCGTTGATCTGCTCCTGATCGATGAGCTCGGCTACATGGAACTCGACCGGCGCGGCGCCGAGATGCTCTTCCAAGTCCTCACCGAACGGGAAGAGAAGAACAGCGTCGCGATTGCCTCCAACGAGAGCTTCAGTGGCTGGACCAAGACATTCACTGACCCCCGGTTGTGCGCCGCGATTGTTGACCGGCTCACTTTCGGAGGCCACATCATCGAGACCGGCACGGACTCGTACCGACTCGCACATGGCAGGGCGCAGCGCGCCGGCTGACAGCGCGAACCGCTGGCAACAACTTTCTTATCTGGACATCGAAGGCTGTTCTCCAGCGGAAGCTGGCAGCGAGCTGTTGGACGTCGTCCCATACGCTGGTGACATGAGCAGACAGAGCCATTCGGCGGGCAGCCCTCGGCTTTCCCTATCATCGGAATGGCCGGTGGGGGCCGCGTGATGCAATGGCTGCTGGTGGGCGTGAGCCTGCTACTCGTCGCGGCTTGTGGGGCGTTCGTCGCATCGGAGTTCGCCTTGGTGACCGTGGAACGCCAGAGCGTTGAGCGAGCGGTCGCTGGTGGGGACGTCCGCGCTGGCCGTGTGCTGATCGCTTTGCGCGGGTTGTCCACGCAGCTATCCAGTGCCCAAGTCGGGATCACGGTGACGAACCTAGCGATCGGCTTCCTCGCGGAGCCTGCGGTTGCTGCCTTAATCGAAGGGCCGCTGACCTCGTCAGGGGTCCCCGAGCGGGCCGTGCCAGGGGTCGCGGTGGCGGTCGCGATAACGCTGGCGACTGCCGTGACAATGGTTTACGGGGAGTTGGTTCCGAAGAACCTAGCGATCGCACGTCCGATGGCGACTGCTCGCGCGGTCGTCGGCTTCCAGCTCGGGTTCACCCGAGCAGCTGGCTGGCCGGTTCGTTTCCTCAATGGCACTGCCAACGCTCTGCTGCGCTTGTTCGGCGTCGAGCCGCAGGAAGAGCTCGCCTCCGCGCGCTCACCTCAGGAACTCGCTTCGCTCGTGCAGCGCTCAGCGGACAAAGGAACGCTGCCAGTGGAAACCGCTGCCCTACTGCGACGAACCCTGCGGTTCGGAGCCCTGCATGCAGTTGACGTGATGACACCACGCGTGCGAATCCGGACCCTGCAGGAGCATGCACCAGTATCGGCGGTGCTGTTGCTGGCTAGGGCAACGGGGCACTCCCGCTTCCCCGTACAGGGCCGGGACAGTGACGACATCGTGGGAGTGGTGCACATCAAGCACGCGGTCACCGTTCGAGAGCAGGACCGTGACCGCGTGATCGTGGGGTCGGTGATGGTGGAGCCTGTCGTGGTTCCCTCGACATTGCACCTGGATCCCCTGCTGAGCACGTTGCGCGCCGGTGGGCTGCAGCTAGCGGTGGTTGTCGACGAGTTCGGCGGCGTGGACGGCATTGTCACCATTGAGGACCTGATCGAGGAGCTGATCGGGGAAGTCGAAGACGAACACGACCGGCCGCCCCCTCAGGCCCGTCGCGACGCCGACGGTCGCTGGGTCCTGTCAGGACTGCTGCGCCCAGACGAGGCTTTCGAGATCACGAAAGCAAGTCTGCCCGCGGACGAGCACTACGAGACTCTCGGAGGGATGGTCGCCTATCTGCTCGGACGCATCCCACGCGTCGGTGACCAGGTAGAGGTGAACGGCCTCAAGCTCAGCGTGGAACGGATGGACGGACGCCGCGTTGACCGGGTACTCCTGAGTCCCGCGCCGGCGAGCGGGGGCCACGCGCATGAGTGACACCGCAGCTTTGGTGCTTGCGTTTGTGCTCCTGACCGCAAATGCCTTCTTCGTGGCCGCCGAGTTCGCGCTGATCTCCGCGCGCAGAACCACGATTGAGCCGCGGGCGCTCGCCGGTTCGATCCGCGCTACGGTGACACTCGGAGCGATGGAACATGTGTCGTTGATGATGGCCGGCGCTCAGCTCGGCATCACGGTCTGCTCACTGGGTCTCGGCGCTGTCGCGGAGCCGGCGTTGGCGCACCTGCTCGAAGCTCCATTTGACTCCGCCGGGCTGCCGGAAGCGGTGCTACACCCGGTAGCGTTCGCGATCGCGCTCGCGATCGTGGTGTTCCTGCACGTGGTGATCGGGGAGATGGTTCCGAAGAACCTGGCGCTCGCTGGACCTGACCGGGCCGCCATGCTGTTAGCCCCGCCGCTAGTGCTCATGGTGCGCGCACTCTCACCACTGATCCGGCTCTTGAACGCGGTGGCCAACGCGAGCCTGCGCGCAGTGAAAGTGCAGCCCAAGGACGAAGTCACCAGCGCATTCACCCGGGACGAGGTCGCCGGCCTCGTTGAGCAGTCCCGACAGGAAGGGCTGCTCAACCCCGAAGGCCAGGAGATGCTGACTGGAGCGCTCGACTTCGACCAGCGCGATGCCGGATCGGTCCTGCTGCCGCTTAATCAACTGATCACTGTGACGGCTCGTACGACGCCCCGGGAAGTGGAACGACTCGTAGGGCAAACCGGCTTTTCCCGGTTCCCCGTGCGTGGCGACGGCGGGGACTTCATTGGCTACGTACATCTCAAAGACGTTCTGGATATCGACCCCGACGCGCGCGAACTGGCTTTGCACCAGGAGTGGATCCGCCCGCTGGTGCACGTCGAACTGGAGGATGCCCTCAGCCTCGTGCTGCACAAGATGCAGCAGCGTGGCGCGCATCTCGCCGCCGTCACCGACTCGCAAGGGCAGCTACTCGGGGTAGCCGCCCTCGAAGACGTTGTCGAGCAGATCGTAGGCGAGATACGTGACGAAACCCGGCAGCCCCGACCCTGAGCCACGAATGGCTGACGGATACCCGAATTAGCTGCCTGATTAGGCGCAACGCCCACGGCACACTCGCGCCGAAATGTTGGATCAGGCGCACCAGCACCGCGAGCAGCTCCTGCTCCGCAATCAGCCAAGCCGACTTACAGCGAGAGCCGCGATCCTCGGCGCTTGAGCCAGATTGGGGTGACGACAGCGATCAGCGCCGCGGCCGCCGCGATCTGGATGATGTGCCGAATCCAGTCAATGCCCTTGGTCTCCTCGACGCCCAACGCACCCGCGAGCGCGTTACCGATGATCGCTCCGACGATCCCTAGGGCGATTGTGAGCCAGATGGGGATGTCCTGCTTACCAGGCAGAACCGCCCGTGCGATGAGACCGATTATCAAGCCGGCGATGATCGCCCAGATGAACGACATTGATTACGCATCCCGTCCGACGAAGGCGCACCTCTCGATGCCTGACCGAGCGCAGCGTATCGCCGTCGCGCGCTCCTTGTCCGTAGTAGTTGCCTGGCCAGCCGTTGCGCGTGGTCCGGTCGTAGTAGTGGCCGTTGATCACGGGGGAAGCCCGCCCGGGCAAGGCGGAGGTGGGGCCAGTTTCGTTTGTCAGACTGGGGCCACTTGAGGTTGACACAACCAACCTCACCGAGATGGAACACGAGGCATGTGGCGGGTGCCGTGCACAGACTTCGACAGGTGCTACTGACGATCTCCACACCTCTTCTATTCCGAGGCGACGGACGATCGAAGGCGTGTTGCAGCGCTGCAGAATCCGTGTTGCACTCTGAAAATGCCGCCA
>JBDSAK010000313.1:0-5328 GCA_039922195.1 Mycobacteriales bacterium | reverse complement strand
CGGTTGCCGATGCAGTAGAGACGCACGAGTTTCTCCAGGCGGCGGCGTACAGCGACGGCCTGGTCGCCGGAGTGGTCGGCTGGGTCGACCTGACCGCGGATGCCGCGACGGCGCTGGACGAGTTGCTGGCCGGGGAATCGGGCGCCCGGCTCGTCGGCGTCCGCCACCCGACACCGGCCGAGCCTGATCCCGACTGGCTGGCCCGACCCGACGTGTCGCGGGGACTGCGCGACCTCGCCGACCGCGGGCTCGTCTTCGACCTGCTGGTGACGGCGCGCGAACTGCCGGCCGCACTCGTCGCAGTGGATGCGGTCGACGACCTGTCGTTCGTCGTCGACCACGGCGCCAAGCCGCCGATCGCCGCCGGCGAGTTCGAGCCGTGGCGCGAGCTGCTGCGCGAAGTGGGCGAGCGGCCGCACGTGACGTGCAAGGTCTCGGGGCTGGTCACCGAGGCGAACTGGGCGTCGTGGACTCCTGCGGCGCTGCAGCCGTACGTCGACACGCTCTTGGAGATCTTTGGGCCAACACGGCTCATGTGGGGATCGGACTGGCCGGTGTGCACGGTCGCTGCGTCGTACGCCGACGTGCTGGCTTCCGCGCGTAGCTGCCTGTCGTCGTTGTCCGCGCACGAGAGCCACGAAGTCTTCGCGGGGACCGCCTGCCGGGTCTACGGACTACCGGTCGGCCCTGGGCTACCGGACGGGCGGAGCAAGCTCCCGCGATAGGACTCGGACCTATAACCTGCCGATTAACAGTCGGCTGCTCTGCCAATTGAGCTACGCGGGATTGAAGTCGGACGAGCCGACCTGCGGCGGAAAGGGTAACACCTCAGCGGTCCCGGGCCGCAGGCTCGGGCGACCCCGCGGAGCCCACGCGGTTGCCGCGGACGCGGGCCGGGTATCTCGCAAGGCAGACTCATGGCACCACCCCGCGAACATGCGCGCGCGGCTCGAGCACAGGAGGACCACCCATGCGGTACAAAGCGACGTTCCTGACCGGTCTCGCGACGGGTTACGTGCTCGGCTCGAAGGCCGGCCGCGGGCGGTACGAGCAGATCGCCAGAGCCGCCTCGTCCATCTGGCAGCGGCCGATGGTGCAGAGCGCCGCGGGCACGCTCGGCAGCCGGGCGGCCGCCTTGGTCGACACCGCGAAGTCCAGTGTCAGCAGCCGGGTCGGCGGCCGTGACGTGAGCAGCGAATGGGTCGAGCCGGCGCCGATCAGGCTCTGACCTCCTGGTCGTTTCCGGCGGCAGGCCTGGGGTAGCCCGGAGATCTACGGCTGCGAGAGGACCGTTCCGTGAGCGAGCAGAGCATCAACCAGGCCGGTATGGGCATCGACAGCGACGAGGGTGTCGATGACCTGGGGTTCACCCCCGAGCAGGACGCCATCGGCGACGGCACCGACTCGACGCCGACGCCGCCCGACGAACCGGTCGCCGCCACGGATTTCGGCACGACGGTCCGCGAAACGCTCGATGGCGAGTCGCTCGAGGGGCGATTGGCACGCGAGATCCCCGACGTGACGATCGACACGCCGGCCACGGCGGACGAGAGTGCCGCGGGCCGCCTCGTCGACCCCGATCAAGGCGCGTACGCCGACACCGAGAAGGACGCGGTGGCGTTCGATGCCGGCGCCGACGACGGCGGCCTGAGCGCCGAAGAAGCGGCGATGCACGTCGTACCCGAATAGCCCTGAGCGACGAATCTCCAAGGAGCCCGGCATGCGCACAGTCCGCGACGTCATGACGACCACACTCATCACCGTCACACCCGATTCCTCGGCGATGGACGCCGCAATCGCGATGCGGGACAACAACATCGGTCCGGTGCTTGTCGTCGAGAACAACGAGATCTGCGGCATCCTCACCGATCGCGACATCACCGTCGAAGCGGTGGCCTCGGGCAAAGACCTGAGCACGACGAAGGTCATCGACCTCTGCACCGCCAACGTGCAGACCGTCTCCCCCGACACGTCCATCGAGGACGCCGTCCAGCTCATGCAGGACCATTCGATCAGGCGGCTGCCCGTCGTCGAGAACGGCGCTCCCGTCGGAATCGTGTCCCTCGGTGACCTGACGGTCGACATCGACGCGGCCAGCGCCGGCAAGATGATCCAGGACATCAGCGCCGACACCCCCAACAACTAGTCGCACCAGACCGATGCCGCGCCTGGTGCGAGTCGACTGCGCGGCACCCGGCTTCACGCGGCGTCGCACCGGCAAGCGCTTCGGGTACGCCGACGCGGGCGGCAACCGGATCACCGACGACGCCACGCTCGCCCGGATCAAAGGGCTCAGGATTCCGCCCGCGTGGACCGATGTCTGGATCTGCCCGCACGCGAGCGGGCACATCCAGGCGACCGGTGTCGACGCGGCCGGCCGCCGCCAGTACCGCTATCACGACGAGTGGCGCCTGCGCCGGGACGGGGCGAAGTTCGAGCGCATGCTGCCGTTCGCCGCGGCGTTGCCAGATATGCGAGAACAGCTCCTCGAGCACCTGGCGGGCAAAAAGCTCACCCGAGACCGCGTACTGGCCTGCGGGGTGCGGCTGCTCGACCTCGGATTCTTCCGGATCGGGACCGAGAGCTACGCCGTGCGCAACCAGACCTTCGGACTCGCCACGATGCGCCGCGAACACGTGCGCGTCGGTCGCGACGGAACGATCGAGTTCGACTACATCGCCAAGAGCGGCAAGCGCCGGGTCGTCTCGATGGCGGACGAGGCCGTCGTGCGGACCGTGCACCAGCTCAAACGCCGGCGCGGCGGCGGTGATGAGCTGCTCGCCTTCCAGGCCGGCGACCGCTGGGCGGACGTGAAGTCGCACGACATCAACGGCTACATCCGCCAGCTCACCGGCGGAGACTTCACCGCCAAGGACTTCCGCACCTGGAACGCAACGGTGCTCGCCGCGGTCGCGCTCGCCGTGTCCACCGAGGCGCCGACGACGGTCACCGGCCGCAAACGCGCCGTGGCCCGCGCCGTCCAGGAGGTCAGCCACTATCTCGGCAACACGCCCGCAGTCTGCCGGGCGTCGTACATCGATCCGCGCGTCATCGACCTGTACGACGCGGGTGTCACGATCCACCGCGACCTCAAGGAGCTCGGCGCCGACGCGTCGTACGGGCAGCTGTCGACTCAGGGAGCAATCGAGCGCGCCGTCCTGCGCATGCTGACGCAATCCGAGGCCGCCCTCGCCCGCAAGGCCAGCTGACTCGTCGCAGGGAGCAGAAGTCGAGGACGTTTCGCTCGGGGTCGAGAGCTGACGGCTACGAGAAGCGCGTGACGTAGCCGCGCTTGCGGAACAGTTGCAGCATCCGCAGCAGGAACCAGGACGCGAGCGCGACGCTCGCGACAGTGGCGATCGCCGCGAGGCGCAGCTGGTGCCAGTCGGTGCCGGCGCCGTCGACGAGGGACCGCCCGGCGGCGAATGCATGGGTTGTCGGCAGCAGCTGGCTGAGCGGGCGGACGACCGTCGGCAGCGAGCTGATCGGCACGAACGCACCGGACAGCGGCATGACGACGAACATGACACCCCATGCGAGCGCCTCGGCGCCCATGCCGTAGCGCAGCACGAGACCGATGACGAACATCGCGATCGCCCAGCCGACGATCGTCAGGATCACGAAGATCGGCACGAGGCCGAGACCGAGCGCCGTGACGTTGAACGAGTACAGCGCGGCCGCTGTGAGTGCGACGACGCTCACACCGACCACTGACTTGAGCAGGCTGAACAACGCGATACCGGCGATGAACTCGCTCTCACGCATCGGCGTCACCATCAGGTTGAGCACGTTGCGCGACCACGTCTCCTCGAGAAATCCCGTGGAGAGCGCGATCTGCGCCTGGTAGATGACGTGCCACAGCACCGTGCCGAGGAACACGTAGGCGGCCGTGCGGGCGGACGTGGAGTCGTTCTTTCCGGTGCCCGCGACGTAGGCCGCGATCGAGCCGAACAGCATGGTGTCGACGATCGGCCACACGGTGAGGTCGAACGAGCGATGCGGGCTGCGCTGCACCACGTACCGCTGCCGCCGCGCGATGGCGCGGATCCGTTGCCAGCTCACGATTCTGTCCCCGCCGCGTCGATGGCCGCGAGCGCGTCACGCTCGTCGGCGAGATGAATGAAGACGCCCTCGAGGTCGCCCCGACCGAAGAGTGCGGCGACGTCATCCGGCGTGCCGTCGGCGACGATGCGGCCGGCCGCCAGGAAGACGACGCGCTCGCACAGTCGCTCGACCTCGACCATGTTGTGGCTCGTGATCAGCAGCGCGGTGCCTTCGTCGGCGCACAGCGCTGACAGGCCGGTGCGCACCCGCAGCGCGACATCCGGATCCAGCGACGCGGTCGGCTCGTCGAGGACAAGCAGGCTCGGCCGGTGCATCGTCGCCTTCGCGATACCGATCAGCGTCTTCTGGCCGCTCGACAGCTCGGTGCCCATCGCCCGCGAGAGGTGCGCGATGCCGAAGCGATCAAGTGCCTCGGCCACAGCGCCCTTGGCGTCGCGGACGCGGTAGAGGTCGGCGTACAGGCGCAGGTATTCGGCCACCCGCAGCCGGTCCGGCAGCGGCAGGTAGCCCGCCGCGAACCCGACGTTCTCCATGGCGGCCGCACGCTTCTTGGGCAGCCGCAGGCCGTTGATCTCGACCCAGCCGGCGTCGGGTTGAACGACGCCGAGACACATCAACAGCGTCGTTGTCTTGCCGGCACCGTTGGGTCCGAGCAACGCAACCTGCTCCCCAGCGCGGACCGTGAGGTCGATGCCATCGACGGCCCGGCCGCGGCGGTATTCCTTAACCAGCCCGCGGGCGGTGAGTACGTCGGTCATCCGACAAGTGTCGCTGCTGCCACCGACAACGGCGAACCGTTTTGCCTGGCGTCGCCGAGCACACGAGTGCGTAGTACGGCGAGCCGGCATGAGCGGACGCTCGTTTGCACGGCGCCCACGACAGTTAGCCGAAGTTCCGAGCGCGCGGATCGGTTACTAGCGCTGCTGGGCTGCGAGCGCCTCGTAGTTCTCGTAGAGCTCTGGCACGCCGTACTTCTCTCGTGCCTTGATGGCGGCCGGCTCGACCAGGGCCCAGGTTCCGGATACCCACAGCCAATCGAGCACCAGCGCAGTGTCGAGCAACTCATTCTTGGTGAGCGTTCCGAGCGTCTCGCCGAAGTTGAGTAGCGTGCTCACGGAACGGTCGCTTGTCGAAGCAGCCGCTGGGTCGAAGCCGTCCGCGAAGACCGCCTCCATCGCATCCTGCAACCCCAGGCTCGTGCCCCACTGCGCCAGTTGAACCAGCAACACCGCATCCTGTTTGTCCGCCATGACGTCACCTCTC
>JBDSAK010000312.1:0-17501 GCA_039922195.1 Mycobacteriales bacterium | reverse complement strand
CCCCGATAGACGGGGTGAACGTGACGTTCCCCGAGAAAGAGTGGGGGAGGGGGTCTAGGCGACGAGGCCGAGGCGACGCAGTTCCACGGTGAGGTCGTGGGGGCTGCTTGAGGCCAGCATGGCTGCCTCGAGGGTGATAACGCCGTCGCGGATCAACGAGACCAGGTGCTGGTCGAAGGTCTGCATCCCGTA
Organism: Mycobacteriales bacterium; assembly: GCA_039922195.1. GTDB lineage: Bacteria > Actinomycetota > Actinomycetes > BP-191 > BP-191 > JBDTYE01. The sequence continues at coordinate 17,309 of JBDSAK010000312.1, read as the reverse complement.
GTAGGTGCCCTCACTGATGAGCTGCGGGATGGTGCTCGTCTTGTCCGGGTCGGCGATCGCGTCGGCGATGCGTCCGGTGTTGACGGCGATCTCCATCACGACGCACCGGCCCTCGCCGTCGGCGCGGGGCACCAGGCGCTGGCAGATGATGCCGCGCAACGACCCGGCCAGCGCGAGGCGGACCTGCTTCTGCTCGTGCGGCGGGAAGAAGTCGATGACACGGTTGATGGTCTCGGCAGCGTCCGTCGTGTGCAGGGTCGACATGACGAAGTGGCCGGTCTCGGCGGCTGCGAGGCCCGCCTTCACGGTCTCGTGGTCGCGCATCTCACCGACGAGGATGACGTCGGGGTCCTGACGCATCGCGGCGCGCATCGCGGTCACGAAGTCCTCCGTGTCGACGCGCACCTCGCGCTGATTGATCATCGACATCTTGTCGAAGTGCAGCACCTCGATCGGGTCCTCGATCGTGACGATGTGCGCTTCCTTGTTCTCGTTGATGTGGTCGATCATGCCGGCGAGCGTCGTCGTCTTGCCCGACCCGGTCGGGCCGGTGACGAGGACGAGGCCGCGCGGTTCCATCGCCAGGGACGCGAGCACCGGCGGAAGCCCGAGGTCGGTGAGCGGGATCGCGCCGATGCTGACGCGGCGGAAGACCAGCCCGGCTGACCCCCGCGAGCGGAATGCGTTGACGCGGAAGCGTCCGACACCCGGCATGGAGTACGCGAAGTCAGCCTCGTTCTTGCGCCGGAACTCTTCGACGAGGTCGGAGCGCAGGACCTCCATGACCATGGCATCGGTATCGGCCGAGGTGAGGTCACGCGTTTGGAGCTTGCGCAGCCGGCCGTCGATCCTGACCCGGGGCGGCGAGCCCACCTTGCAGTGCAGGTCGGATCCACCGGATTCGACCAGCGCCCGGAGGAACGGCTCGATCGTGTTGGACAAGTCCGCTCCCGCGTCCGCTCGGCCGGACCGCGCGGTCCGGGAGGTGCGCTGGGCGTACGACCTCAGATTGGGGATCGGCCGGTAGTGCCGAGGTCTTGACCCCTGCAAGGGGACTTTTCGCGTCTATCTAGCCGATGATCGCGATGACGTCGCCCTCTTGGACCACGTCTCCCTCGGCAACCCGCAGCTCGCTCAGCGTGCCCGCGCACTCCGCGGACACCGGGATCTCCATCTTCATCGATTCGAGAATGACGATCGTGTCGCCGACAGCGAGCTCGTCTCCGGCGGCCGCCACGACCTTCCAGACGTTCGCGACCATCTCAGCGCAGATTTCCTGGGCCACGAGCGCTCCTCCATGTCGACAGAAGTGGTGTACGCATTCTGTCAGGTGCCGCGCCGGATGTACGGGACGAGTGTGACGGCAGGTCCGCTAGTGCGGCAGCGGCGAGGGCGTGCGGAGCCCCTCGACGACCGTCGGGGAATTGTCGACCTCCCCGTCAACCGGCAGGTACGCCGCCAGTCGGATCGACGCGCGGCACCCTCGTCCGGGCTCGGACCAGATCTCGAGGTCACCGCCCATGCCCTCCACCAGCCGTCGCGTGACGTAGAGCCCCAGGCCTGAGCCCGGCCTGGTCAGTACCGCATCGTCAGTGCGGCGGAAGCGGCCGAGCACCTCCCCGAGCGCGTCCTCCGGAATGCCGGGGCCATGGTCCCGGACTTCGACCTTGACGAGCGGTCCCTGCGTGCTGGCCGTGACCCGGATGGGTGCGGCACCGTGCAGCAGCGCGTTGTCGATCAACTGCTGCAGCGCCGTGGTCAACAAATGCGGCGCCGCAACGACGTACACCCCCGCCGGAGAATCGATCGCGACCGCGTCGTCGCCGGAGAGCCGCACCGACTCGGCGACGATGTCCGCCAGCTCGACCGCGGTGGTGTCGAAGTTGATCAAGTCGCGCTCGAGCTGCGCCGCCATCAACATGGTCTGGATGACTCGCTCGAGACGGCGCCCTGACCGCAGACCCAGCAACTGCAGGTTGTCGCGCACCTCGTCGGTCAGGCGGTCGCCCTTGTTGATGAGCATGGTGAACGTCGCGATGACGGCGGTCAGCGGCGTACGCATCTCATGACCGACCAGTGTCAGCAGGCGGTCCTCGAATCGTTCTGCGTCGCGAAGAAGCTGGCGACTGTGCAGCGCGGTGGCCAGCAGGCTGGCGACGGGCGCCAGCAACTGCAGTTCGGCAGGGCCGAAGGCCCCCGCCCGGCGTGACTCAACCGACAAGACGACGACCACTTGACCGTCCACGTGCCCGGGGAGGTAGGCGCCGCTGCGCATCGACATCTGCTGCGGCCGGCTGCCGGGGTGCGTGAGGAGGTCGTCGACCGTGCTGGGTTCGCCGGTGGCCCAGACCCATCCCGGAGCGCCCTCGCCGAGTGCCAGCGGGGCGTCCTGGGACCAGCAGGCCGCGCCGTGCGACCCGATGAGCTCGAGCCCGTGACCACGGACCACGCGGATGCTCACCGCGTCGAGCCCGAGCAGGCCGGCGAGGCGGCCGGCAAGCGCCGTCGCGAGCTCGTTGTCGTCGCGGATCGAGAGACAGGTCCCGGTCGTGGCAACGACCTCCCGCAGGCGCCGTACGACGTCTCGTTGCCTCCGCGTGGACATGGCGCGGCCGGCGTACCACGCAGCTACCGTGGCCGCCGTGGCAGCCAGCACGACCCACCCGATCACGTCGCAACTATCGGGCCCACCCGGGTGAGCGTCCAGCACTCGCGGCAAATAGGGCCCATTGCGCGTTGCCGCGCTGACCACGACTGACTAGCCGGCCAGCACTTGATAGCCCAAGCTGACGAGATTTGCCGGCTACTTCTTGGCCCGCATCGAATCCACCAGACCGGTGTCGTAGTCGCCCGACACGAACGCCGCGTTGTCGAGCAGCTCGGTGAAGAAGGGCAGATTGTTCTTGGGGCCGACGATCTCGAAGGCCGCGACGGCCGCCCGAAGTCGCTCGAGCGCGCCCGCCCGGTCCGGAGCCCATGCACACAGCTTTGCCATCAACGGGTCGTAGTGCGGCGTGACGGTGTCACCGTCGGCGTAGCCGGAGTCGATCCGGATTCCCTCGCCCGTCGGCTCCTTCCAGGTGGTGATGGCACCTGGGCCCGGCAGGAAGCGAACGGGGTCTTCGGCGTACACCCGCAGTTCGATGGCGTGGCCGCGGCTGCGCACCGAACCGGGATCAAAGGAGATGTCCTCGCCGGCGGCAATACGCAGTTGCTCGGCGACCAGGTCGAGTCCGGTGACGAGCTCGGTCACCGGGTGTTCGACCTGCAAGCGCGCGTTCATTTCCAGGAACACGAAGTCGCCGCCGGACACGAGACACTCGACCGTGCCCGCGTTGCGATACCCGACGGCTTCACCGGCCCGGATCGCGGCGGCGATCATCCGGGCGCGCAGCGCGTCGCCGACACCGGGCGACGGACTCTCCTCGGCGACCTTCTGATGACGGCGTTGCACCGAGCAGTCGCGCTCGCCGAGGGCGATGACCCGGCCGTCGGCGAGTCCGAGGATCTGCACCTCGACGTGCCTCGCGTTGGGCAGGTAGCGCTCGAGGAGGATCGCGGGGTCACCGAAGAACCGCTCCGCTCGGGTGCGAGCGGTCTCGAACGCCGTACGCAGTTGGGCCTCGTCGTGCGCGATGCCCATACCGATACCGCCGCCGCCGGCCGAGGCCTTGACCATGACGGGATAGCCGATCCCAGCGGCCGCGCCGACCGCGAGCTCGACGTCGGCGACCGGCTCCGGTGTGCCTGCGGCGACCGGGACGCCCGCTGCTTCCATCAGGTTGCGAGCGTTGATCTTGTCGCCCATCGCGTCGATCGCCTCCGGCGACGGCCCTATCCAGACGAGTCCCGCGGCTTGGACTTCGCGCGCGAAGTCGGCATTCTCGGCCAGGAAGCCGTATCCAGGATGGATCGCCTGCGCGCCTGACGCGCGCGCTGCCTCGATGATGCGCGCCCCGTCGAGGTAGGACTCGGTCGGGGGAGCCGGCCCGATCAGGATGGCCTCGTCGGCCTCTCTCACGTGCGGGGAGCTGGCATCTGCCTCGGAGTAGACAGCGACCGCCTTCACTCCGAGCGACTGGATGCTGCGGATGATGCGACGGGCGATTTCGCCGCGGTTGGCGACAAGGACGGTGTCGAACACGTGCGTGGCCTCCGTGGCTCGGGCAGCTGTGGGCGGCAGACTCTGACGGGGACGCAATCTACCGATACTGCCAGCCGTCGATTAACTCGGACAGGAGCTTCGTGACCCTCGTCGTGATCGTGCTGCTGGGGGCGATGGCCCTGGGGAAACTGCGCGGCGGGAGCCTGCGCCGCTTGTCGATGCTGCGCCTGCCGCGCACCGATCTGGTCATCGCCGCCGGCATTCTGGCCGTCTTCGGTGCTTTCGGCGGCCTGCTCGGCCTCCCGGCACGGCCGACGTACGTCCTGTGCACCGCGCTCAGCGCCTGGCTCGCGTGCCTGTTCGTCTTCGCCAATCGGCACGTCGTCGGCGTACCACTCGTCGCAGCCGGCTTCTTCCTCAATGCCGTGGTGATCGTCGCCAATGGCGCGATGCCGGTGTCGCAGCGAGCCGCCGACTTCGCCGACGTCGATACCGGGGCGGCCGCTGACGGCACCGACGCCAAGCACGTGATCGCGAGTCCCGACAGCACACTCATGCCCCTCGCCGACGTCATACCGCTGCGGATTCCACGGCCGGTCGATCGGTTGTCCAATGTATACAGCTTCGGCGATGTGGTTCTCGCGGCCGGGCTCGGCTTGCTCGTGATGGCGGCCATGGAGCGTCCGGGTGCCGGCCGACGTGCTCGGCAAGTGGCGCGCGGCCGGCTGGACGCGATCGACGTCACTGACTCGGTCATCGACCTGCGGGACGTGCCGCGGCCGGACGCCGGCGTCGACGCCACGTCGGCGACGGCAGAGCCCGAGCTCAAAGCGCCGAGTTCTTCTCCAGCACCCTGGTGAGGGCCTCGACCACCCGGGGGTCGTATTCGTAGGCCATGCCCATGCGCAGCCGCTCCAGCGCGTTCCACGCCGCCTGCCGGCCGCCCGCCTCACTCGCCGTGACCAAGTCGTCGAACGCACTGGCGGCGCGGATGATGCGCGCTTCCAGTGGGACCTCGAGGTCGCCGTTCTCGCGCATGCGCCGGTACGGGTGCGCCTGGGTCTCGACGATCATCGCGACGCGGTCGAGGGTGCCAGTCGAGCGGATGACGTCAGCGCCCATAGCCGCGATCCGGCGCCGCTCCGCCGGCGCAACGTGCAACGTCGACCCCCGCGGAATGGAGTCGGCCAGCGAAAGCTGCCCGATGTCGTGCATCAAAGCGGCGTACTCGAGGTCGAGCAGGTCCTGTTCACGCATGCCGAACTCGCGACCGATTGCGACCGACAGGCGGGTGACCCGGCGTGAGTGTCCCGGCTCGACGTAGCCACCCACTTCGGTGACCCGCGACAAGGCGCTGATCGTCTGGCGATAGGTGCGCCGGATCGCTGCATAACGGCGGAACGAGAACTGAGTGACCAGTAGCGGCACGGCGATGATCGGCAGCGTCCACATACCGATGATGGCGATGCCCAGCGCGATCAGCATGCCGATCGCCGCCATCGAGAAGCCGATGCCGGAGAAGGCGAGCAACTCGTTGCGGAACGTGGGAATGATCGGGGCGCGATCGCGTTCGGCGCGAACCACTGCCGCGATGAAAACGTCCAGCAGTCCGCCGGCAAGGACGGCCACGATCATCGCGAGCACCGGCAGGCCGCTCTTGCTCACTTCCCAGCCGAACGGCGAGCTGTCGAGACGCTCGGTGAGGCCGCTCCCGCGGAAAACTCCAGCAATGGCGGCGCACACGAGGACGCGGCGCGCTACGTCCCGCGGGCGCGGATCGCGGTCGAGCGCCGACAGCAACATGATGGCCGCGGCGCTGGCGACCGCAACAACGGCGATGACGGCGTACGCCGAGTGGCCCGCCGGTCTCCTCATGCCCGGACCGAGGAAGAGCAGCAGCGAGTAGCCCACTGCCGCCGACCCGCCGAGCGGGGCGGTATCGCGCTCGCCCGGGAGGCTGACCCGGATCAACTCGCCGACGAAGACCATCGAGAAGAACAGCACGGCGACAGCGGGGCGATCGATGCCTCCTTGGGCGAAGGTCACAACGACGCCCGCAACGCCGACCGCACTTCCGACGACCAGGACGATCCAGCTGACCGGCCCGCGACGCTGTGGAAGGGGTGCCGGCCCGATCTCATGCGCGATGTGCACGGCGTACCCCCTGGTCCGCGCTGCCGCGCAGCACCGACACGTCGCGGGCGACCTGTTCGCCGCCGAAATCTTCCGGTGTGGGCTCCCATCCATGCTTGCGCACAGCCTCGACCAGATTTGCGACGACCTTGCCGTCGAACTGGATGTCCTGGCAGCGCTGCAGTTCGGCCACCGCTTCGTCGACGGACTTGGCATTGCGGTAGCTGCGCGTCGACGTCATCGAGTCGAAGGCATCGGCGACCATGATGACCCGGGCGAATTCGGGGATCTCGTCACCAGCCAGACCCATCGGATAGCCCCGGCCGTCGAGACGTTCGTGGTGGTGGTAGACCCCGCTCAGGGCCTCGCGCAAGAACTCGATCTCGCACAGCATCTCGTAGCCATGTAGCGGATGCAGCTTGATCGCGTCGAACTCGTCGCCATTGAGCTTGCCCTGCTTTTGCAGGACCTTCGTCGGTACGCCGAGCTTGCCGACGTCGTGCAGCATGCCGGCGTACCGGGCGATCTCGACACGGTCCTCGCGCATTCCGGATTCCCGCGCAATGCGTTCCGCAATGAGGGACACGCGTTCGGAGTGGCCGCGGGTGTAGTAGTCCTTGGTTTCCACGGCCTGGACGAGCGCACGCACGGTCGCGTCATAGGTCGCGCGTTGCTCGGCATAGTTCGCAAAGGCGGCCCGAGCGACCAGCAACGGCAGCATCAGGACGATCGCCGCCACCACGCCGAGGTCGGTCCAGAGCACCGCAAGGAGGAGCCCGAGGACTCCGTAGCCCATGTAGCCGAAAGCCGCCCAGGAGAAGCTCGTCGACCAGACGCGGCGAACCGACAGACCGGTGGTGAGTGACACGATTACCGCAATAAGCGTTGGACTGACGACGTAGTTGGTCAATGCCGCGGTGATGGTCGCCGCAACCAGCTGCCAGAGCGGGGCCGTGACCAGGCCCTCGCCCTGAATGTTGAACAGCGAGAAGGCAGCTCCCGCCGAAAGCGCGGTGACCGCGTACTGCGACGGATTGAATAGGCGGCGGGGCCAATCCCGATCGTTCGTCATGATCCCGCCGAGCAATGCGACCAGACAGCCCCCGTAGGCACCGGTCACGAAAATCGCGGCAAGCCCGACGATAAAACTCACGGACATCGAGACGGAGGTGAGCGTCGTCGCCGTCGACCGGAAGCGGTCTGCGGCCGTGAACAAAACGGCGAACACGAGGACGTCGGCCCATCGAGTCACATGGAACGCCGAGAACACGCCCGCAACAACTGCGGCCGACGCCACGAAATAGATGTACCACCGCGCGCGAGGGGGAAGCTCCCGCAACTTGGTCCCTTCCGTGCAGACCGCGAGATGGGGACCGGCAGGTACCGAAGGGCTACCAGCGCGCCTGTGCGCCAGCGGCAAGGAACAGTGCGATTGCACCGCCGATGAGCGTTGCTACCTTCTTCATTGGACTACCAACCCCTTTACGAATGTGTCACGGCCAACGCTAAGAGGCCATGCAGAATCCGCTCCGCTGTGGGGGATGTCGTTGGACTCGAGCAGCACGCTGCCGATCCCGATCTCGCGCTCTGCAGTTGTCAATGGCGCAGCGGCGCAGACACCCGGCACAGGGGGCATCACGTAGCTGCGCTTTAGCAGCCGGACTATTGAGCCGTGCCCCCGTGCGGCGCGGCGATCGGCCGCGCTAACTGGTGGCGAGTCTCAGTGGTCTCAACCATCCCGTCAAGCACGTGGACCACATTGGTCACGTAAATTCCGCGAATGTTCGCGACAAATGGGGCAGTTTTCTCCGGCTGCACGACGCATCCCCCGCCTTGACCTTCGGCGGCGGTAGCGTCCGGTCATCCGCTCGATTCGAAGGGACCTGCGTGTCGGCACCCGATGAGCGCCTCGCGGCCGAGATCTTGGCGCACTTCACCGAGACCGCCAGTGCGCGCTTCGACGACTCCCTGGCAGCGATGCCGCTTGACGACGTGCAGCGCCGTGAGCTGCGGTTCTGGCAACGGCAGTCACTGCGTGCACTGCGCCAGTACGCCGCCGGTGCCCTGCCGGGTGCGCTCGCCGCGATGAGCGCGGCGCAGCAGGAGACCAACGAGTCGCTGGAGGCCGCCGCGAAGGCGTGGGCAGCGACCCAGGTCGCCCGTGAGCCGGCCGCGGAAGAGTCGCCCGTCGGCGCGGCGGGCGCGGTCGAACCTGACCACCTCGAACTGCGCCGGCGCACGGTCGCAGCCAGACTCGCGAGCGGAGCCTGAGATGACCAGCCCGACGACCTTGCGACTCCTGCCCGAACTCGAGGCGAGCCTGCGCCAGCTCACCGGGGTGCGCGCCGTGCGCGTGGTGACCGGGCCCGACAAAAAGCCCACCGAGATCCATGTGCTGGCCGCGCGCGACAAGGCCCCGAAACAGGTGGTCCGCGACGTTCAGACTCTCGCGATGGCCGAGTTCGACTTGGAGATCGATCACCGGATCGTCTCGGTGGTGCAGCTCGACGACGGAGACGATCCGCCGGCCGGTTCGGCAGACGCCGCCGCGAGCCTCGCGTCCCCTGCGGCCGTCAATCGGGTCACGATCTCGGCCATCTCGGTGGAATCGGCCGGTGCCTACGCCCAGGTCGGGGTGACGCTCGCCGCTGCGGGGCTGGCGGCGACCGGCACGTCGCGTGGGCCCGCTGGAGCCGCGCAGCGCCCGCGGATCGTCGCTCGGGCGACTCTCGACGCCGTGGCTGCACTCGTCGAGCTGGACGCCGCGGAAGTAGACCATGCCCAGCTGGTGCAGCTCGGCAGCAGTGATGTCGCTGTCTGCACGCTGCACTTCGTGACGCCGCGTGGCGAGCACACCGTCAGCGGGTCCGCCGTCGTCCGCAACGATCCCGCCGACGCGGTCGCTCGCGCCGTGCTGGACGCGCTGAACCGCCGGCTACCGGCGTAAGTCGCCGCTCACTTTTCCGGAGCTGCCTCGGCGTGCGCAGTTTCGACCGAGCGCGCGTGTTCGCCCTTGCGGATATGGATCTTCTTGGGTTCGGGCGGGCGGCGTACGACATTGCGCACCAACACTTCGAGCATGCCGTTCTCATAGTGCGCGTCGACTCCGCTGTCGTCGATCCCTTCGGGCAGCGCGAACTGCCGGTGAAACGATCCGTAGCGCAGCTCGCGGACCAGGGCACTGTCGTTGCCTGTGGTCTCCAGCGCCTTGCGCTCGCCGCGAACGGTCAGCTTGCCGGGGGCGACCTCGATGTCGAGGTCATTCGCCGGGTCGACGCCCGGCAACTCGAGGCGGATCAGGACGTCGTCGCCGCGCGAGATGAGTTCGACAGCAGGGACAAAGCCGCTGCCCTGGACGTCCTTGGTACCGGTGCCCCAAGTCCGGCGAACCAGATTGTCGAAGTCGTCCAGCCGCGCGAGCGTCATGAACGGGTCCCAACGTGTGACAGCCATCGCGTGCCACTCCCTTCACACTCGAAAACATGATGGCAGAACATTGATAACCCTCGGCTCAACTTGATGTCAAGAGGGCACCCAGGAGCCGGTGTGCGAGACTGCAAGCCGCTGGTCCCAACTCTGCGCTGAGGAGAACCTGATGGCGAAGAAATCCCGTCGGCGCCGCGCGCGTGCCAAGAAGAAGGCCAACCACGGCAAGCGCCCGAACGCCTGATTCAGCACGCTGCGCAGCCCGGATCGTGACTCGCGGTCCGGGCTGAGTCGTCTGGCTGGACCTGGTGGTCTAGAGCGACCTGATCCAGTCGATCGTGTTGGCAGCACCCTGCTCGAGCGAGGTCCACGGCTGCCAGCCGGCCGCTCTGGCCGCGCTGTTGTCCAACGCGATGGCCTGCAGTTCCCCCTTACGGGACGCTGCGATCCGCGGCTCGTCGGGAGCGCCGCTGATCGTCGCGAGCAACGCGTGCAGCTGGCGTACCGATGTCTGGATGCCGGTACCGATGTTCAGCCGGCGGCCGCTGGCGAAGCCAGGCTGCAGAGCCCGCACGAACGCGTCGACAACGTCGTCGACGTACACGTAGTCGCGGGTCGACGTCCCGTCGCCGAAGATCGTGGTTGGCCGACCGGCCTTGAACGCCGAGCCGAAAATCGCGACGACCCCCGCCTCTCCGTGCGGGTCTTGTCGCGGCCCGTAGACGTTGCCGAGCGCAAGGCTGGTGTAGTCGATGCCGTGCAGCGCACGGTAGGTGCCCAGGTAGATCTCCCCGGCCACTTTGCTCGCCGCGTAGGGCGATTCCGGCGCGACCTTGGCGCGCTCACTGACCGGTAGCTGCGTCGGCGTGCCGTAGATCGATCCACCCGAAGAGGTGAAGACAACTTTGCGTACACCGGCCGCAACGCCGGCTTCCAGAATGTTGATCGTGCCGAGAACGTTCAGCCGCGCGTCGAGCAGCGGGTCGGCGACACTGACCCGGACGTCGACCTGAGCCGCCAGGTGGCAGATGACTTCGGGCCGAGCAGCGACGACGACCTCCCGCAGGTCCGTCGCGGTGATGTCGTGACGGACGAAGGTGAACGCGCCGGGGCGGGTCTCATTCGCCGAACGGGCATCGGCGAGATTCTCCAGCCGACCACGCGACAGGTCGTCGACGGCGACGACCTGATGGCCTTCGGCGAGCACCCGGTCGACAAGAGTCGAGCCGATGAAGCCGGCAGCACCTGTGACGAGCACGCGCATCACGAACCTCCGGGCAGGCGAAGCCCGCCCCCGACGAGGCGGCCGTGGGTCAGTCGACCCGGAATTCGGTCTGGTCTATCTGGAGGCGGACCGCCTGAAGTCGCGCCAGGACGCGCACCTTGAGCTCAGTGGGCGCAGTGTCGCAGCACTTTCGGGCAATCAGCGCCTTGATGTCCTGTTCGACGCCGAACTGGCGCAGGCACGGAGAGCATTCGTCGAGATGCTCGCGGATGTGGTGGCAGTCGTCGTCCGCCATCTCGCCGTCGAGGTAGAGGTAGACCTGTTCGATGACCGCTCGACAGTCCATGTCATGCGGGTTGCCGCAGCTCATGACTCAGACCCTCCCAGCCCGTCGAGGCCGGCAGCATCCGCCACCGAAACGCCGGCACGCACCAATCCGCGCTCCCGCGCGTAGTCGTACAACGCGATCTTCAGCGCCTTGCGGCCGCGGTGCAGTCGCGACATGACGGTGCCGATCGGCGTACCCATGATGTCCGCGATCTCTTTGTACGAGAAGCCCTCGACATCGGCGAGGTAGACGGCCATCCGGAAGTCGTCCGGAAGCGCCTGCAGCGCTTCCTTCACGTCGCTGTCGGGCAAGTGGTCCAGCGCCTCGACCTCGGCACTGCGCAAGCCGGTGGACATGTGCGACTCCGCGCGGGCCATCTCCCAGTCTTCGAGCTGGTCGGCTCCGGTCTGCTGCGGCTCGCGCTGCTTCTTGCGGTAGGTGTTGATGAACGTGTTGGTCAAGATCCGGTACAGCCACGCCTTGAGGTTGGTGCCCTCCTGAAACTGATGGAACGCCGCGAACGCCTTGACGAACGTCTCCTGGACGAGGTCCTCGGCGTCGGCAGGGTTACGCGTCATCCGCAGCGCGGCAGAGTAGAGCTGGTCGAGGAACGGCAGCGCTGTCTGCTCGAACCGAGCACCGCGCGCTTCGATGGTCTCCTCGACCGTTCTCACCCCTATCGCTGCCGGCCAATGCTTCGACGCAGACGATACGCGGTACGACGGCCGCGGCGCGACGCATGACAACGGGGGCATCGCAACACACTCCAACCGGCAGACGTCCCATCGGCTTACATCGGCTGAACGGTACAGGAGCACGTGTGCATTCCCGCTCCGCCCGTGACCCTGTGCCGACGCGCTCTAGACTGGTGCTTCGAACCGACGCGCGAAGGGGTGTCCGTGGGCGATTTCCACCCGGCGACCGAGGAGTATCTCGAGACGATCTGGGAGCTGGAGGAGTCCGGCATCTCGCCCATTCGCGCCCGGATCGTCGAGCGTCTCGGCGTGTCGGCGCCGTCGGTTTCGGAAACCGTCGCCAGGCTCGAGCGCGAGGGTTATTTGACGCTCGATAGTGGCAAGGTCATGCAGCTCACCGAATCCGGGCGGAGCTACGCACGGTCCATGGTCCGCCGGCACCGGCTCGCCGAACGGCTGCTCGTCGACGTACTCCATGTCCCGTGGCACCAGGTGCACGAGGAGGCTTGCCGGCTCGAGCACGCGATCAGCGAGAGCCTCGAGCAACATCTCGTTGCGTTGCTGGGTGATCCGGGGTGCTGCCCGCACGGCAATCCGATACCGGGCTCGGTCAACCACCCCGGTCAGTTGGACCTGTCGAAACTCAGCACGGTGAAGACCGGCGAGCGGGTCGTCGTCACCCGCATCGACGAAGTGCTCGAGAACAAGCCCGAGGGTCTGCTGCTCCTGGAAAAGAACGGGCTGCTGCCCGGTCAGGAAGTCACGGTGCGTGCCACCGACGGTGCGACCGTCACGGTCAGCGCCGGTGACACCCTGGTCGACCTGCCCGACTGGGTGTCGACCTGCGTCCTGGTCCTCGCGGCGGATTGAGCGCCGGTCACAGCACGTGCACCGGCAATTCGCCCGCTGCTCGCAGTACGTCGACGGGGCCGCCGAACGCGTCACGATCGCCTTGCACGACAAGTACGGGACAACCTGCATCCAGCTCGTGCGCTCTACTGCCTCCCGAACCGCCGGGCGGTGTCAACGGGAATCCGAGCGCCACGACGGCGACGGCTCCCGCGGGCCGCGCAATCCGGCAGCCCACACGAGCGCCGCTGCTCTTGCCGCCGAGCACGAGCGGCAGCCCGCGAAGGACAGGATCGATTGCGTCCAGGATGGCCAGCATCGCTTCGTCGAGCCGCTCCGCCCGGTCCGGCAGCCGTCGCCCCGCCACGCGATAGGGCTGGTCGACCAGCGCGGTTGCGAACGACGACGCGGCCAGGCTGTCCCGGACGCGCACCAGCAGCGGCGCCTGTGAATCACCGCCGGCGCTGTGCCCGAGCACGACCAGGCCGGCCGGAGTCGCGGGGTGCACCAGCTCGACCCGCGCCGTCCCAGCCGGCGTCGCCACCTCGAACTCACGTGTGATGGGGGAACCCCCGGAAAACGATCCGCTCATGCCTCCCCTCACCCCCGCCGGCTCGCGTCAGCTGCCGGAATCGTTGTCACCGAAGACACGCGCGCTGCTGCCGGCCTGCTCGAACGCACTCGCGAACGTGCGTCGAGCGGCTACCACCTCGTCACCGCGGCGACGCGCTTTCTGAGGGGACGCTAGCGGGCGGTCGCCCACACGCGACGCATCGCCCGGCGCTCGGTGGTCGTGGTGCCGCCCCAGACGCCGTCGCACTCGCCGGCGTCCAGTGCCGCTGCGAGGCACGGGGCCTGTACGGGGCACCTGCGGCACACATCGATCGCCGGCGAGGGATCCTCGGCGGCATTCGGGAAGAAGAGCTCCGGGTCGTACTTGAGACACTCGCCGAGGCTCCGCCACCCCACCATGGGCATGGGTCCGTCGAGCGCCGCCTTGAATCGCGGGTCTCGCCGCACCCGGCGGATCAGTTCAGGCCCCATGACGAGAGCGCGACTCATCAGAGGCATCCGACGTACGGCGTACCTGGTGCCGGCTGTGCTGAGGGCAACACAACTCCTTTCGGGACACGGGCGCCGCCTGCCGACGTACGCAGCGCGACCGAGTCGGTCACGGACGGTGATCACTCGGTCGCCGTGTTTGACGGCCTATGCCCCGCTCCGATCAGCCGAAACGCGGTAACGCCCCGCCGGGTCGCTTCAGGCCCCTCGAGATCGTTCGTGCAACGATCACCAGATGTCACGGAAGATCCTCGCCCGGGCAATCGCTGCCGCAGCCGTCCTGGTGTTGGCAGTCCTCACCTGGGGTGCCTGGGCCGCAGTCCACACGCGGGACGACGTCGCGGCGGCTCGGCAGGCCCTGACGCGGGTACGCGCGAGCGGCTCGTCGATCGGCGACGTGCAGGCGGCCCTGACGGCAGCCCATGAGCGGCTGGCAACAGGACGGCAGCGGATGAACCAGCCCGGGCCGCGGATCGCCGCTCGCCTGCCGATCGTCGGCCGTAGCTACGCCGCCGTCCGGCATACGGCGGCCGCCGCCGATTCGGTGGTCGAGGCCAGCCGGACCATTCTGGTTTCCGTCGACGTGACGACGCTGCTGGTCCGCGGGGGCTTCGATCTGGCGACACTTGAACGGATGCGCGCGTCTCTCACGGCGGCCGCCGCCGAAACCTCGACGCCGCTGCAGCGGCTTCGCGATCTGCGGACGGGATGGACGCCGGGATCCGTGCAGAACGGCGTGGCTGAGGCCAGACGCGAGTTGGGCTCCTTCGACACCACGCTGCGAGAGGCTGGCGACCTCGTCGACGCGCTCGCCGCGATAGCGGGCCGTGACAAGCCGCAACGGATGCTCATCGCCCTCCAGAACAATGCCGAACTGCGCGGTACCGGCGGACTCATCTCGATCTTCGCCGAGGGAACCACGGACAAGGGACGGCTGACGCTCGAAGGTTTCCGCGATGTCGAAGACGTCGCGAAGCCCCCCGCCGAGGCAAAGAAGGTGGCCGCCCCAGTCGATTTCGAGCGGCTGTACGGCGACCATCTCGCCAACTCGACGCTGTGGAAGAACACGAACATGTCGCCAGATGGCCCGTCGTCCTGGGGCGTACTTGCCAACGTCGCGGAGGTGTCGCTCGCTCGCAAGCCGGACCTCATCATCGTCATCGATGTGCCCGCGGTCGCGCAGATCCTTGGCGCCATCGGGCCGGCTGAGCTGCCGGACGGCCGAACGATCCGCCAGGACAACGTCGTCAGCGAGCTACTGGAGAAGGCTTACGCAAACATTCCGGATACGTATGAGGGCCAGACCGAGCGCCGGAGGCGGCTGCGCGTAGCTGCTGACGCGGTCATCCGGCGACTCCTGACCGCGTCCGGTCCCCCGCTCCCCCTCTTCCGGGCTTTGCAACGAGCGTCCACGGGCCGGCATCTGATGGTGTGGTCGGCCGATCCCGCTCGGCAGAAGGCGCTCGTCGACTCCGGCGTTGCGGGTGCCGTGCCCACGCTGGATCCCGACATCGCGATGATGACCGTCCACAACCTCGGCTCCGGCCGCTTCAACGAGGGCAACAAGCTGGACTACTACTCCGAGCGGGCCGGGCAGGTCGCCGTGACCGTTGGGCGCGACTACGCCGAGACCACTCAGCGCTGGACGCTTCGCAACGCCGCGCCGCCTGGCCTGTCCGACTACGTGGAGGGGCGGCAGAATCCGGGGCGCACCAATAACGAGGTGTGGTTCGCCGTTCCGCCAGATGCACAGATCCTCGGCTACGACCGCGACGGGGTTGCGCTGCCCACAGCTATGCAGAGCGAACTGGGTCACCGGTTGCTGACCGATATTGCCTCCCTGGACCGCGGGGCCTCGACGACCTGGTCGATTCGCTACCGGGTGCCCCTAGCAGGGCGCTCCTATGGCCTCTGGCTGGTGCCGCAGCCGACAACGCGGCCGGCCACGCTGTCCCTGCGCATTTCTGCCGCCGCCGACGTCGACATCGATGTGCAGGACAGCCACGGTGGTGCGTACGACGGACCCTGGACGGACGTACTGCACCGGGGCGTCGGCCTGCCGGGGCCATCGCGCTGGGAGCGCATCACGGGCCGGGTGAAGCGTTGGTGGGACGAACCCGTCCACGTCGGCTGATCTCGAACTAGCCCGCCGTCACCGAGAAGTTCGAGAACGTGGACGTGAACGGCACGGTCGAGTTGCCGCCGGACACGAGAATCCCCGCCTGCGCCATCGTCGAGAACCAGCGCATCACGTCCGCGGGCCGCCGGACGGTGCCGATCGCGACGGGGGCGCCGCCGTTGATCCGGTAGGAAACCTTGACCTCGCCCAGCGGGTAGTTGCGCACCTTGTTGGGATCGGACGCCGCTGGGGTCGGATCTGGAACGTTGGTGTTGCCCTGGATGACCAGGTCAAGGGTCGTACAGCTGGTCAGGGCAGGCACCGACGCCATGGCGACGGTAGTCCCGACACCGTTCTCGGCGAAGAACATCGTCATGTGCGGGCTGTTCGCTCCGTTGTGTTCGGCTTCGACCTTGACGAAGTTCCGGTCGTCCGGCCCGAACCAGGCCGCCACCTGCTGGTAGTCGTTGTTCAGGTAGTCGATCGGTCCGAGCACCCGGGCTGTCACGGTGAAGGCCCCGCGCGAGGCGTCAAAGTTCTTGTACAGCGCGTTCTGCTGGTTGCGGTTGGCCAGCTGGCCGGCGGTGCTGGTCATCTGCAGGCCCCCGGCACCGAACTGCATGTTCGCCGCGTTGCACTGCGTGGCCGACGAGTTCGGAAGCACCCCGTCGAAGCCGGTCACCTGGCAGGTCGGGCTCACCGTGCCGCCCACGGACAGGTTCAGCGACAGCGGGCTCTCGATGTTACTGCCGGGGACGGGCGCAAATCCGAGTTCTGGCTTGGCGTTGCGCAGGACCCACACGACGTCCTGGAAGTCGTTGTTCTTGAACGACGGCGTGCGGGTGATGTCAGTGCCGACGATCCAGGTGTTCGGGATGAGCACCCGGCCAGGACCGTAAGCCTGATACACGCGGAACGAATGCAGGTAGTGCGGTGGCGCGATCGTCGCGCCGCTGGCGTTGATCGCGTAGTTCTTCGCATCGTCGACATAGTTGACGCTACTGAAGTCGCCGTTCCACAGCCCGAACGCGCCGCTCGGCGTGAACGACGTCGTGCCGGTCACCGCGGGCATCAGCTTCTGCTGCTCTACGTACGCCGCACTGGTGTCCGGCGGATACATGTGCAATTGGGTGCACGTGCTCGTACATGGTGTTGCGACCGTGGCGGTTTTTGCGTACCAACCCGTTCGGCCGTAGCCCGTCGTCGTCGTGGCATTCCGCGCGCTGTAGTGCGCGACGGGTGCGAGAACGACGGGCTTGGTCGCGTCGGCGGCGAGGAAGTATGGCACCTGCCGTTCGTCGCTGGAGATGTTGGTGCGCGCCGGCCCGAACTCACGCACGTCCGGCGTACCTGGGTTGACCTTCGTC
>JBDSAK010000311.1:0-8685 GCA_039922195.1 Mycobacteriales bacterium | reverse complement strand
TCGTGCCGATCGGCGTGCTGCTCCCACTCCTGGGAAGTTACGACACACCGGTCACGATCGCTCTAGCCGTGGTTGTCGTCGTACTCGCAACGCTGGTCGCGGAGCGTTTCCACCGGGCAGTGTTCCTCCGCAATGGCGAGCTCGTGCTCCGAAAGTGGTTTCGGCCCCGACGGGTGTCGCTGCGCGGATTGACCGAACTGCGCGCGGAGAAGCTGCGCAGTGGCAGTGGCACGCGCCAGAGCGACTTCACCCGCTTCCACCTCGGCGACTCCTCCGGACGTCGATTGTCGATCTGGGCGCGCGACATTGCGGACGCCAAGCGGCTCGCGCAGACCCTGTCCTTGTGGGCGCGGTACCGCGGGCTCCAGCTCGATGCGGCCACGGAGTCGCTGTTGCAGTTCGAGTCGGGCGGCGGTCTCGGCGGAGTCTTCCGAGAGAGCGCCCGAACACTGTGGAAGGCACGCAAGGAGTCCCGCCGACGCTAGTGCGGCCGGACGCTGGCGCTCACCGCCATGTCGGGGTCGGCGGGAGCACTCCACGACATCGTGGAATATACCGTAGGGGGGTACGGTTGAAGCCGGTGATCACTACGAGAGGTGACGGCGTGCCCGGCTACAGCAACAGCAAGGACGACCATCTCAAGCGACTTCGCCGCGTCGAGGGCCAAGTCCGCGGCATCTCCAAGATGGTCGAGGACGACAAGTACTGCATCGACGTGCTGACGCAGGTCTCGGCGGCCACGAAGGCACTGCAAGCAGTGGCCCTGGGGTTGCTCGACGAGCACATGGCGCACTGCGTCGTGGACGCCGCGCGGGCAGGCGGCACGGATCAGACACAAAAGCTCAAGGAAGCGTCCGAGGCGATTGCCCGCCTCGTCCGCAGCTAGTCCCGGATGAGAACGACCAAGGAGTGCGGATGACGACAGCCATATACACGGTCACCGGTATGACCTGCGGACACTGCGTCAGTTCGGTGACCGAAGAGGTATCGGCCCTCCCAGGAATTACCGGCGTAGAGGTCGACCTCGAGGCCGGAGCCCTGACAGTCAGCGGCGATGCCGCGGCAGACATCGAGGCTGTTCGCGCAGCCGTCGAGGAAGCGGGCTACACGCTGATATCGCCGTGACCGCGCATGTCGAACTGTCGATCAGCGGCATGACGTGCGCCTCGTGCGCCAATCGGATCGAGCGCAAGCTGAACAAGCTCGACGGCGTCAGCGCAACGGTCAACTACGCGACCGAGAAGGCGGCCGTGACATACGCCGACGAGGTCACTGTCGACGATCTGATCGCCACGGTCGCGCAGGCTGGTTACGGGGCGACACCACCGCGATCCGGTGATGACCTCCTGGCAGCCGAGCCGATCGACGACAGCACGAGAGCACTGCGACAGCGCCTGCTGGTCTGCGCACTGCTCACCGTTCCGGTGGTCGCCATGGCGATGATTCGGCCGCTTCAGTTCGATGCCTGGCAGTGGCTGTCGCTCACACTCGCGGCGCCAGTCGTTGTCTGGGGCGCACTGCCGTTCCACCGGGCTGCGTGGACGAACGCGCGGCACGGCGCAGCTACGATGGACACCTTGATCTCGCTCGGGACGGTCGCGGCGTTCGCCTGGTCGGTCTACGCGTTGTTCTTCGGTACCGCCGGCGAGATCGGCATGGAGCACCCTTTCGAGTTGACCCTGCGTCGGGGCGGTGGCGCCGGCAACATCTACCTCGAGGCCGCCGCGGGAGTCACCACGTTCATCCTGGCCGGTCGCTACTTCGAGGCGCGAGCGAAGCGGCAAGCCGGTACGGCGATCCGTGCCCTGCTCGAACTCGGCGCCAAGGACGTAGGCGTGCTCAGGGATGGCATCGAGACGCGCATCGCGGTCGTCGACCTGCACGTTGGTGACCTGTTCGTCGTCCGTCCGGGCGAACGACTCGCGTCGGATGGGCGCATCGTCGAAGGCTCGTCAGCGGTCGACGCGAGCATGCTCACTGGGGAGTCGGTGCCCGTGGAAGTCGGCCCCGGCGATGACGTTGTCGGCGCGACGATCAACGCGGGTGGCCGGCTCGTGGTGCAAGCAACTCGGGTCGGGGCCGACACCCAGCTCGCGCAGATGGCACGACTCGTCGAGGACGCGCAGAACGGTAAGGCGCAGGTCCAGCGACTCGCTGACCGCATCAGCGGGGTATTCGTGCCCGTGGTGATGGCTCTGTCGCTCGCGACACTCGCGTACTGGCTGGTCACCGGCGCGGAGGCCAACGTCGCGTTCAGCGCCGCCGTCGCGGTGCTGATCATCGCGTGCCCGTGTGCGCTCGGCCTGGCGACGCCGACGGCCCTCATGGTGGGCACCGGCCGCGGCGCCCAGCTGGGGATCATCATCAAAGGGCCGGAGGTGCTCGAATCGACCCGTCGCGTGGACACCATCGTCCTGGACAAAACCGGCACGATAACGGCCGGGCGGATGTCGCTGGTCGATGTGGTCGCCGCCCGTGGCGTCGACGCCGATGACGTGCTGCGGATGGCCGGCGCACTCGAATCGGGAAGTGAGCACCCCATCGCCAAGGCCATCGCGCGCGGCGCCGGCGAGCAGCTAGGCGCGCTGCCCGACCCGGACGACTTCACAAATCTGCCGGGCCTCGGAGTCCAGGGGATGGTCGACGGCCACGCCGTCATCGTGGGCCGCGAGCAACTGCTCGACGAGTGGGCTCATCAGCTACCACCCGAACTCCGGCAGGCCATGGCTGACGCGCAGCACGCGGGGCGTACGGCGGTCGCGGTGGGCTGGGCCGGCGTGGCGAAAGGAGTCTTGTCCGTCGCGGACACGGTGAAGCCGACGTCGGCCGAAGCCGTTTCGCGTCTGCGCAGCCTGGGACTGGCGCCGATCCTCCTCAGTGGTGACCACTCGTCTGTGGCGCGCGCCGTGGCACGGGAGGTCGGCATCGGCGACAGCCAGGATTCGGTGATCGCGGAAGTACTGCCCCAGCAGAAAGTCGATGTCGTGCGCAGCCTGCAGTCAGCGGGGAAAGTCGTCGCCATGGTCGGTGACGGTGTCAACGATGCGGCCGCTCTTGCGCAAGCCGATCTGGGCATCGCGATGAGCACCGGCGCCGATGTCGCCATCGAGGCCAGTGACCTGACGATCGTCGGCGGTGATCTCCGCATCGCGGCTGACGCCATCTTGCTGGCGCGCCGCACGCTGCGCACCATCAAAGGCAACCTCTTCTGGGCTTTCGCGTACAACGTGGCCGCCATCCCGCTGGCGGCCTCCGGCCTGCTCCAGCCGATGATCGCCGGTGCGGCGATGGCGCTGAGTTCGGTGTTCGTGGTCACGAACAGCCTTCGGTTGCGCCGTTTCAGGTCGCTGACAGTCGGCTGACACCGGGCCCGTATACGGCACGGCGTGGGCGCCGTATGTTTCAGTCGACGGCAGATCCACATGATGACTGCGGGAGGTCGCGATGTTCGTCCAGATCATCCAGGGACGCGTCTCTGATGAAGCAGAGGCGAAGGCCAGACTCGACCAGTGGGTGCAGGAACTCGCCCCCGGCGCGACCGGGTGGCTCGGCAGCACCGCCGGAGTCACCGACGAGGGGGAGCTGATCATCGCGGCGCGGTTCGAATCTGAGCAAGCCGCCCGGCGCAACAGCGATCGTGCCGAGCAGGACGCGTGGTGGACTCAGTCGGCCAAGCTGTTCCGGGACGAACCCCGGTTCAAGGACAGTCGTGACGTCGTAGTCGATCTGATCGGCGATCCGAACGACGCGGGTTTCGTCCAGGTCATTCAGGGACGCAGCAACAACCCGGAGCGCGCCCGCGAACTCTGGGCGCAGGATTCAGAGGCGTGGGCGAAACTCCGGCCCGACATCATCGGCAACGTCGAGGTCGACCACGACGACGGCGAGTACACGCTGGTGCTCTATTTCACCACTGAGGCAGCAGCGCGTGAGGGCGAACGCAAGGAATTGCCGGCAGCACTCCAGGCGCAAATGGCGGAGATGCAGTCGCTAGAAGCGGGGGAGCAACGGTTCCTCGACCTCCGGCGCCCCTGGATCCACTCGGCGAGCTAATCGCAGGGAGCACGCAATGGCCGGACCGCACGGAAACGATCCAGCGGTACGGCGCAACGCATCGGCGGATGTCGCGGAGCGGGCCTGGAGTGAAGGGCTTGCTGACTCACCGCTTCCGGTGGCCATTGTTTCGGTCGACGGGTTCATCGACCGCGCCAATGTTGCATTCGCGGCATTGATGGGCGCCCCGGGGACGGCGCTCGAAGGCCGGCAGCTGCGCGCGCTGCTCGAATGTGATGCGGACGTCGATGACATCGAGCGCTTCGTTGCTGGCAGCGTCGACGTCGCGATCGCCGAGGGACGTCGCGAGCGGCCCGACGGCAGTCGCGTACATCTCCAGCTGTTCATGACACTTGTGTGGGACTCGGATCGCCGGCCGCTCTACGTGATGCTGATTCTCGCCGACTTCACCGAGCAGCACCGGCAGGCGCATGACTTCGCGACTCAGTCGATGTTGCTCGAAAAGGTCGCCCGCCGGGACCGTCTCGAGGAGGTTCTCGACGGGGCTCTGCCGGTCGATAGAGGAACGTGCTCCCGGAACACGGTGCACGGTGCTGCTGCTGAACGCCGACGGCCGTACCATGCGCCAGGGCGCGGCGCCGAGCATGCCTCCGGAGTTTCTCGCCGCGATCGACGGCGCGGAAGTCGGGCCGAACGAGGGGTCGTGCGGTGCGGCGATGTTCCGCCGCGCCGAGGTCATCGCCGAGGACATCGCAACGGACCCGATGTGGGTCACCTGGAGGCTCTCGGCGCTGCCCGCGGGGCTGCGTGCCTGCTGGTCTACGCCGCTGCTGAGTGCCGACACGCGGCCGGCCGAACGTCGAGTACTCGGCAGCTTCGCCGTCTACTGGGATGAACCGCACTCGCCCACCGAGGACGAGCGGCGCTTGGTCAGCACAACTGCGCACATCACCGCGATCGCCATCGAACGCGCACAAGCGGAGCAAGCACTCGCAGATGCGAATCTGACGGACCCGCTCACCGGGTTGGGCAACCGACGGCTCTTCCCGCGCAAGCTCGGTGAAGCACTGAGCAAAGCTGGCGACAACGCGACCGTGGCGGTCCTGTACCTCGATCTCGACGGCTTCAAGTTCGTCAACGATTCGATGGGGCACGACGTCGGCGACCAGTTGCTGCGCCCGGTTGGCGCCCGATTGTCCGGCGTCCTGCGCCCGGACGACACCGCCGCCAGGCTCGGCGGGGACGAGTTCGCCATCATCTGCGAGAACAGCTCCGACGTCCACGCCGCCGAGGTTCTCGCCGAGCGGGCTCGCCGCGTCCTCACCGCACCGTTCCGGGTGGCCGGCCGAGAGGTCTTCGCTACCGCCAGCGTCGGGCTTTCGGTTGGTTCCTCGTCGACGGCGCCAGCTCGGCTCGTCCAGGACGCCGACGCCGCGATGTACCGCGCGAAGGCTCGCAGTCGTGCCCGGGTCGAGGTTTTCGACGACGAACTTCGAGCGCGGTCGTACGAGCGAATGCAGCTCGCGACGGGCCTGCGCCAAGCGTTGGATCGTGATGAGTTCACGTTGAACTACCAGCCGGTGATCGAACTGGCGACGGGGCGGCTGACCGCGCTGGAGGCGTTGCTGCGCTGGAAGTCGCCGGATATGGGGCCCATCCCGCCGGACAGCTTCATCCCGGTCGCGGAAGACACCGGGCTGATCAGTGAGATCGGCGCCTGGGTGATCGAGCAGACCTGCCGGCAGTACGCCGTGTGGCGCCGCCGTCACGAGGAAATGCCAGTCATCGCGGTCAACGTCTCTCCGCGCCAGCTGGCCGACTCCGGTCTCGTCCGGGCTCTCTCCGGCGCGCTCTCCCACCACGACGTGCCGGTCGAAGCCATCAGAATCGAACTCACCGAGACTGCGCTGGCCGATGCCACGGCAGGTAACACCGTACTGGCCGAGCTCTCGCGGTTGGGGCTGCGGTTCTCGGTTGACGACTTCGGGACCGGCCACAGCTCACTCGCCAGGTTGCGCAGCATGCCCGTGCCCGAACTCAAGATCGATCGCTCCTTCATCGACGGGCTGGGGATGGAGCCGGAGGCCAGTGCGATCGTCTCGGCAGTCGTCCGCATGGCTGCCGAGCTGAGTCTCGACGTCGTTGCCGAAGGCGTCGAAACGCGCACGCAACTCGACGAGCTGAGGAAGCTCGGCTGCGCGCACGTGCAAGGCTTTCTCTACGCCCGCCCGGCGCCGGCGGCGGCGTTCGACGACGTGCTCGGTGACCACGTGTGGGCGCCCGTCGGATAGCGTTGGTGATCATCCGCGGGCTGTTGCGCCGCGCTGTTCGGCCTCGGACGGGAGTAGCGGCGTGTTTCTGCTCACCAACGCGGTGCAGGAATACGCGTGGGGATCCGTGGATGCCCTTCCCGACCTACTGGGCGTTCCGAAGTCCGGCAAGCCTCAGGCGGAGCTGTGGATCGGCGCGCACCCGTCTGCGCCGTCGATGGCATGGGTCGCCGGCGAGCAACGACCGTTGAGCGAGGTCGTCGCAGCAGATCCCCATGCGACACTCGGCGACCGCACCGTCCGCCGCCTCGGCGATGAGCTGCCCTTCCTGTTGAAGATCCTCTGCGCCGCGTCGCCGCTGTCGTTGCAGGCGCATCCCAGCAAGGCACAGGCGGAGGCGGGGTACGCCGCCGAGAATGCCGCCGGAACACCGGTAGCTGCGCCGGATCGCAACTACAAGGACGCAAACCACAAGCCTGAACTGATCTATGCGCTCACGCGGTTCGAAGCGCTGTGCGGCTTCGCCCGGCCCCAGGATTCCCGTGCGGTGTTGATCGCGATCCGTGAGCGAACCGGGCCACTGCGCATCCTCGATGCGCTCATCGACGACTTGGCCGGCGACGACCAGTCGGCGCTTCGCAGCGCGACCGAACGGCTGTTGACCCTCGACGGGACAGCGGCCCGCACGGCGGTCGCCGCGGTCGTGGCAGCGTGTTCCGGCCTGGCGGGCGCCGCCGCGACGACGGCCGTCGAACTCGGCGAGGCCTATCCCGGCGACGCAGGTGTCGTCCTGTCGTTGCTGCTGAACCGGGTGTCGTTGGTGCCGGGAGAGGCGCTGTTCCTGCCGGCCGGCAATATTCACGCTTACCTGCGCGGCACCGGCATCGAAATCATGGCCACCTCGGACAACGTCCTGCGCGGAGGCCTCACGACCAAGCACATCGACGTGCCTGAGCTGCTGGCGATCCTCGACTTCACCCCAACGGCATCGGCGGCCATCACTCCCGTGGCCGGCGGCGGCGCACTCGACTTCCGCCCGCCGGTCGATGACTTCCGGCTCTCGGTGATCGAGATCGACGATGGCCAGTCGATCCGCTGGGATGAGCCGGTGCCGCGAACGGCCATCGTGATCGAGGGCGAGTTCACCCTCAGCAGTGCCGCTGGCGATCTCGGGTTGACCCGCGGCGAGGCGGTCTTTGTCCCCGCAGCGGAGGCGCCCCTCGTCGTACGCGGTCGGGGCCGTCTCGCGGCGGCCGCGCCGAATGTGTGAGCTCTAAGGCGTCCACGCACGGCTAAGGCCGCTGGATCAGGTGGCGCCGGCAAGATACGGCAATCTCCCGATGTGGCACCCCTCCTCAGATCAGCAAGCTCGAGTCATCAACAAGAGCCAGCTCACGAGGAGCACACGATGTTCACTGCAGAATTCATTGCCGCCGAGGTCGCCTACCGCACGGAGAAACTGCGCGCGGACTACCCGCACGGCGTACGCCGGCCCAAGCGCAGCCTGCGCGCGTTGCTGACCGTGCCTGCGCGCAGGCACAGCCACCAGGTCCATGTGCGGACGCTGGCCAGTCGCTGAGGCGGTTGCGGACCGTGGGCGAGTTTGCGGTCATCGACCTGACCGATGACCCGGGGCTGATCGAAACCTCGGGGACAGTGTCGGTGCCACCCGCAATGATGGGGGGCATGCCCTCCGAGCGACTCGCCCACCGGCCGCTGGTCGGCCGTCGCGACGAGCTGACTCGGCTCGCGGCGATGGTCGGGATCAGCGGTGGTGAGCATGAGACGGCGGTCCTGCTGTCGGGCGACGCCGGCGTCGGCAAGACTCGAATGCTGCGCGAGCTGCGCGAGCAGGCGCGCGCCACCGGCTTCCGTGTCGTGATCGGGCACTGTCTCGACTTCGGCGAAAGTGCGCTTCCCTATCTTGCCTTCACCGAGATCTTCGGCCGCCTCGCCGCGCACTCACCCGGCGAGGCCGACACGCTGGTCGAGCGCCATCCCGCACTCCGCAAACTGATGTGGACCAATCGCACCGCGGCCGACGCGGAGCTGCCTGACGGCAGCCGGATCGACCGCGGCGAGCTGTTCGAGGCCGTTCGGTCGGCGTTGTCCCGAATGTCCGACGACACGCCGCTGCTGGTGCTGATCGAGGACGTCCACTGGGCCGATCAGTCGACCCGTGACCTGCTCAGCTATCTGTTCGCCCGCCGCATCTCCGGCCGGGTGGCCATCGTCGCGTCGTACCGCAGCGACGACCTGCATCGGCGGCACCCGCTGAGAGCTGTTGTCGCGGAGTGGTCCCGCCTGCCCGGTGTTGCCAGGCTGATGCTGCCCCCGCTGGGCGAGTCCGACGTACGCGCGCTGGTTCGCTCGCTCCATCCGGCGCCGCTGCCCGAGGCGC
>JBDSAK010000310.1:0-12912 GCA_039922195.1 Mycobacteriales bacterium | reverse complement strand
GGTTTTCCCGGCACGCGGCGCGCGGCTTCGTCGAGCGAGACGCGCCAATCGACACCGACCACATCGGCGCCTACCTCCGACATCAGCGGCAGCAGCTCGCCGGTACCGACGCCGAAGTGGATGCGTGGCACCCCGAGATCCGCGAGCCCCGCGAAGATTTTCCGCGAGGCAGGCATCACATAACTGCGGTAGTCGGCCGGGGACAGCGCACCTACCCACGAATCGAAGAGTTGTACGGCGGACGCGCCGGCCTGGATCTGCGTCCGCAGGAAAGCAATGGTGATGTCGGCGAGCCGGTCGAGCAGTCGCGCCCACGCCAGCGGTTCGGCGTACATGAACGCCTTGGTCTTGGCGTGCGCCTTCGATGGCCCGCCTTCGAGCAGGTAGCTCGCCAGGGTGAAGGGGGCGCCGGCGAAACCGATGAGGGGCACGCGCAGTTCGCCGACCAGCTGCTGCACCGCCGCGGTGATGTAGGGGATGTCCTCGCTCGGTTCGAGCAGCCGCAGCCGGTCGAGGTCGTCGGCGTTGCCGAACGGCCGAGCGACGACCGGCCCGACACCGGGGACGATGTCGAGGTCGACCCCGATCGCCTTGAGCGGCACCACGATGTCGCTGAAGAAGATTGCGGCGTCGACACCGAGGCGGCGTACCGGCTGCAGGGTGATCTCGGTGACCAGGTCGGGTGTCATGCAGCTGTCGAGCATGCCGGTGCCCTCGCGCAGCTTGCGGTATTCGGGCAGCGCCCGACCCGCCTGGCGCATGAACCACACCGGGGTGTGGCGCCCGCGGGTGCCTCGGCACGCGAGCAGGAACGGGGAATCGGCGAGCGCCTGGGCAGGCGCGGTCGCGGCAGAGGTCTGAGTCACCCCGTGATGTTGCCACGGCGCCGCGCGCGCCCGCCCCTCGAGATCCGACCCCCCGACCCCGCGAAATGACTTCTGACCGCGAATCGTCCACGCTCAAACAGGCTGGATGATCAACGCAATCGGTCAGTTCGCCCGTCGGATAAGCCCGGGTACGCCGACCGGGCAAGATCACGACAGATGCGGGCATTCGCGACACGCGGGCTGGTGGTCCCCCGTTTTGTCGGACCCCCTTGTCAGCATGGTGAACAGGGCCCCGTACGGACTGGTGAGAGGAGCCGATGATGGACCTGGCCAACGGCTGGTGCACCGCGTGCGTCGGCGTCGTCGACTTCGAGCAGCCGCGATGCGGCGACCACGACGAGGACTGTCCTGAGCTGATCTGTTGCCTGTGCGGTGCGGCGTACGTCGGCGGGGAGGTCGCCTACGGGGTCGACGCGATCAGCACCACGCCGACCAGAGCGGCCGTCACGCCGGCCGCCTGACCGCGACTGAGTCGCTCGTGGTGCACGCGACGAGCGAGCAGCACGGTCACAACGGGGTAGATCGATCCCAGCACCGACGTGAGCGACAGGTCGGCATACCGCTGCGCCACCGCGATGGCGCCGTTCGCCGCGACGTCGAGCAGGCCGAGACCGACGAGCAGCCGAAGGTCCGGCCGCCATGGCCCCGGATCCGGCCGCCGCAGTAGTACGACCGCAAGAAGCAGCATCACCGATGCGCATCGCGCTGCCAGCAGGGTCATCCCCACGCTGGTGCGGCCGCCTCGCTCGATGAACACGATGACCGTGCCGAAGCCCATCGCGGCAACGAACGCGAGGCCGACCGCCTGCAGTCCGGCACCCGGGTCGGAGTGTGACTCTTCGTCGGGACTGCCGGGGATCGAGGCGAGGACTATCCCGGCGACCGCCAGCACCATTCCGGCGATCTGGTGCGCAGCCGGGTCGTCGCCGCCGGCCAGACCCACGAGGACGGGAATCGCCACTCCGCTGGCGGCGATGGGGGCGACGACGCCCATCTTCCCGACGGCGAGGGCGCGATAGAACGACGCGAGCGCGACCATGCCGATCAGCCCGAACCCGACACCCCACCCGAGGTAGGCGCCGGGGGCCAGCAGCCCGCCGGAGAGCGGGACCACCGCGGCAACGGCGATGAGCGCCGCCGACTGCGACAGGACCATGACGCTGAGCACGGGAAGCCGGCGGGCCAGGCTGCCGCCCAGGAAGTCCGCCGTCCCCCACAACCCGCTCGACAGCAGGGCGAGAAGCGGGCCTAACACGCGGCCACCGGCCCGGGTTCGATGAGCACGACGGGCAGCGTAAGCGATCGCCGCGCGCGCCTCCCGGAATATGCCGGCCGCGGGTCCTAGCCTCCGAGAGTGCCTTCCTCCGCCGAGCCCGACGAGCTGCCCGAAGCCTTCCGTGCCGCGATCACCAGCGTGCGCGAGGCGGAGCACAACACCAACGTGACGCTGCGCGAGGTGCCGTCGCCCGGTCGGCTGGCGCCGTACAGCTTCGCGCTGAGCGCCGAGGTGCTGCGCGACGACGAGGACCTCGCGTCCGGCCGGTTCGTGATCTTGCACAACCCTGCGGGCGCCGACGGCTGGGAAGGCAGCACGCGCATCGTGGCGTTCGTGCAGGCAGATGTCGAAGAGGAGATGGGCGCCGACCCGCTGCTCGGTCAGGTCGGCTGGTCATGGCTGCTCGACGCACTCGACGCTCACGGTGCACGTCACCACGCTACCGGCGGCACCGTGACGCGGACGGCGTCGAGCCGCTTCGGCGCGATGGCTGAGCGACCGGATTCCAGCGAGATCGAGTTGCGGTGCTCCTGGACACCGGAAGACGCGGACCTCGCGCCGCATCTCGCGGCGTTCTGCGATGTCCTGTGCGCGATGGCCGGGCTCCCACCGGCGCCGGTGAACGGCGTCCTCCAGCTGCCGATCCGCCGCTAAGCACGTCGTTCGCGCGATTCGTCCGCGGAAATGCGGCGATCTAGAGTGCTCCTGGTGACTCCCCCGCCAGAGACTTCGGCGACCTGGACTGGTGCGGGCAGCGATTCCGAGTTCGGCGCGCTCCCGCAGCAGCCCCTGAAGACGTTGGTTGCCTTCTACCGCGGCGAATACACCCGGCTGGCCTGGTCGATGGTGGTGTACGTCGTCAAGGCGTCGCCGTACTGGGCGCTGCCGTTGTTTACCGCCAACGTGATCGACATCGCGGCCAATCCCGAGCGGCACAGCATCACCGAGCTCTGGGTCAACATCGGCCTCCTGATCGTGCTGCAGCTGCAGAACATTCCGTCGCACTACCTCTACGTCCGGCTGATCAGCTCGTCGATCCGCCGGGTCGAGAAGCGGGTCCGCTCGGCGCTGTTCCGGCAGATGCAGGACCTGTCGATGACGTACTACGCCGGCGCGAGTGGCGGCGCGCTGCAGACCAAAGCGCTGCGCGACGCCGAAGTGCTCGAACAGCTGGCCCGGCAGGTTTTTCAGGAAGTGCCCGGCGTCATTCTGACGATGATCACAGTCGTCATCGTGACGGCGTTCCGCGCGCCGATTTTTCTCGTCTGGTTCGCCGTCGCCGTACCGCTGGCCATTGCCCTGGTAGCTATGGCGAAACGCCGCATGACCGGCGACAACGTGGTGTTCCGGGAAGCAGTCGAGGATCTTTCGGCGAGCGTCGCCGAGATGATCCGGATGATTCCGGTGGCGCGCGCGCACGGCGTGGAGGCGGCGTCGCTCGCGCGAGTTGAGGTGCAGCTCAACGAAGTGCAGCGCGCGGGCCTGCGGCTCGACGCCACCAACGGACTTTTCGGCGGAACGACGTGGGTCGTCTTCCAGTCGTTCAACTCGCTGTGCCTGCTGGTCGGCGGCTGGGCGGCGTACACCCACCGCTTTGGCATCGGCGTGGGCGATGTCGTGCTGTTCAGCGGTTACTTCGCGACCCTCGCGATGGCCGCGCAGAGCCTGCTC
The DNA here is from genome assembly GCA_039922195.1 of Mycobacteriales bacterium. Classification (GTDB taxonomy): domain Bacteria; phylum Actinomycetota; class Actinomycetes; order BP-191; family BP-191; genus JBDTYE01. The sequence goes on along the minus strand of JBDSAK010000310.1, from coordinate 9,078 downwards.
AATCAGCTGCCGCTCATCGGCAAGGGGCTCGAATCGGTGCGGTCGATCCGCGAGGTGCTGGAGAGCCCGCACGTCGAGCACAACGAGGGCAAGAAGCGGGTCACCACCGTCGTGGGGCGGCTGCAACTCGAGCACGTCACTTTTGTGTACGGCGACAGTGCGGCCGGCGTACACGAGCTGACGCTCGACATCGAAGCCGGTCAGACCGTGGCGTTCGTCGGACCTTCGGGGGCCGGCAAGTCGACACTGCTCAACCTGTTGCTCGGCTTCATCCGCCCGACGTCCGGCCGGATCCTGCTCGACGGCGTCGACATGGCAACGCTCGACCTGCGGTCGTACCGGCGGTTCGTCGCGACCGTGCCGCAGGAGACGCTGCTCTTCGACGGGACGTTGCGCGACAACATCCTGTACGGCGTCGACGACGCTGATCCCGCGCGCTTCGAGCACGCGCTGACGACGGCGCGCATCCGCGAGTTCCTCGACGACCTGCCGGCCGGTCTCGACACACGGGTCGGCGAACATGGCGCGCGGCTCTCAGGCGGGCAACGGCAGCGCATCGCGATCGCCCGCGCCCTCGTCCGCGAACCTCGTGTGCTGCTCCTCGACGAGGCGACCAGTGCCTTGGACTCGGCATCCGAGCGGCATGTACGCGACGCGTTGGCCGCGTTGATGGACGGTCGCACCAGTCTTGTCGTGACTCACCGGCTCGGCACGGTCAGCGACGCCGACCAGATCGTCGTACTCGACCAGGGCCGCATCGTCGAAACAGGCACCCACGCGCAGCTACTCGGGGGCAACGGTCTCTACGCGCGGCTCAGCCAGTGATGGCCGCGAATCGCGAACGAAAATCGGCGGACATAAGAGGAACGACGCTTACACCATCGAGCGCGACGGCTCCTCGGCGGAGGTCGGAACACCCGTGCTGGGCAAGCGAAGTCGCAGCGTTGTACCGGCGGTGACCACGCTGGAGATCTCGAGCGAGCCGCCGGCGAGCCGAGCGCGCTCGCGCAGCAAGCCGAGGCCGACGTGCCGGCCCTTCTCGGACTTGACCTCACTCGGCACGAAGCCGGGGCCGGCGTCGGCGACTGTCGCGGTCACCCAGTGCTCGTCGATGTCGAGCGTCGCCTGCGCCCAGTCGACGTCTGCGTGCTTGACGACGTTGAGCAGGGACTCCTGGAAGAACCGGTAGATGGTGATGGCGCTGGCCAGCGGGAGGGGGTACGCCGCCGACGGCCAGCTGACGTCGACCTTGAGCCCGTAGCGCAAGTCCAGTTCGGCGCGCATCATGTCGACCGCGCTGGCCAAATCGCCTTCGCGCAGTGCCGGCGGTCGGGTGCGCGCCATGACCGCACGCACCTGCTCCTCCGCTTCGGCGACGTAGTCGGTGCCGCGCCGGATCGCCGCCGAGTCGCCGACAGCGAGTTCTGCACGAGCGAGAGCCAGCGACTGCGCGGCCGTGTCGTGCAGCTCGGCCGAGAGCTGACCGCGAGCGCCCTCCTCAGCGGCAATCAGGCCGGAGAGCAACTCGAACATGCCGGCGCTCGCATTCTGCGCGATTCGGCGGTGCCGCTCCGCGGTGTCGTCCGCAACACGCGTCCTGGCCGCGAGCGCCTCGATGGTCGAGGCAAGCTCCTGCAGCTCCGCGAATGTCGCAATCGACCGGCCGAGGGTCGACGTCTCGTTGTTCTCCAGCCGGCGTACGGCGCACAAGCGGACCGTGCGGACCTGACGAGCGAGCCGTTCGGTGGCAATGGCGCAGACCAGGCCCGCCACGGTGGCCGCAAAGAGCGCAACCGAAGTGATGGCGCCAAGATCGCGCAGATACATCCGGTCGAGCTGGATCAATGTTGCGGCAGTCACCAACACGACGAGCAGACACGCAGCGGCGACCGATACTCCCGCTAGCACGGGGAGCGTCGGTCGCCATCCACGAAGACGCGACACCAGCGGACCTATCCCAGCTCGACCAGGACGCCGGTGGTGGTCCATTCAGCGTCAACCGGACGACGTGCCATCGGCAGGTCACCCATGGCGGCGGCGGCACCGGTGAGGTCTGGCTCGGCAGCCAACGCAATCGCACCGAGCAGTGACGCCACGGCGCGCTCGACCGAATGCAGTTCGTCGACGATCTCGTGGACACCCCGCGGGTCGAGCTCGGTGCGGCCAGGGGTTGCCAGTCGAGCCAGCCGACTCGCGGATTCGCGCAGCATCACCAAGTTCGCGCTGGTCTCCGCGCCGATGTCGCCGAGCGCACGAGCAGCTTCGCCTGCGGCGGCGGCTCGGTCCACTGCGGCGTCACGAGACGCGGTCAGGTCAGCGACGGACAGCCATGCTTCGGCTTGTCCGACGAGGACGCTGGCCAGGCTCACCTCGCGGCGACCGAAGGTGGCCGCGCCGAGTGGGCGCTGCGCGTTGATGACGGCAAGCGGGCTGTCATCGGCACCCAACACCATGGAGCAGTACGGACGGCCGGCGGCCACACCCGTGACTACCTGGCTGGCGGAGAGCGCCCGCATGACCCATTCCTGATCGAACGCGGTCGGATCGACCCGCTGACGCTCCGGTACGCCGTACTCGTCACCGACGTAGCGCACCGGACCGTCGGCGCCGTTGAGAATGAGCTCGACGTCCGCCCCGCCGAAGAGGCGGGCCGCGGCACTGAGCACGACCTGTGCGGAGATATCGATGCTCTGACCGGTGACGCGCTCCTGACCGCGGGCGAGCTCCGCGAACAGTGTTGCTTCAGCGGCCCGCGCGGTCTGCTGGTCGTAGGAGAACCAGAGCAAACCCATCGGGACGATCAGGCCGAGCAAACCGAGCGGTGCGTTGAACGCCAGCCACCCGGCGAGCAGGCCGACGGACGTGTTGCCGCTGCTGTGCAGCGCTCCGAGGGGTGCGCTTGCCCACACCATCGACAAGAACCGCTTGCCTGCGGTCGCCGCGATCGCGGCACAGACGAGTGCGTGGTTGACGAACCAGAAGACACCCATGCCCGCGGTGGCTCCGAGCAGCCCGCTGTCGAGCGCGGAGCTCATGGCGACCGCGGCTGCGACGCCGGCAGAGAACTGCGCGACGTTGAACCACAGCTTCAACTTCGGCTGGTGGCGCATGTACTGCGCCGCAAATGCGCCGAGCGCGACCGCCACGATCATCCAACTGCCAGTGGCAGCAACCAACGACGCTCCGATGACGCCCTCGGTGCAGGAGAACGAGTAGCGCTGCCGGCCGAAGTTCAGGTGGACGACGGCGATCTCGCCGAGCAACGTTGCGAGCGCGAGCGCCGGAATGGCCCACAGCCGCGGCGTACCCCAGTCAGCGAACAGCAGCCCGGCAACTGCCGAGAGTGCCGCGCCAACGGCGTACGCACGAACTTTCGACTGTGGGTTCATCAGAGTCCTAGGACCACGATCCGGCGGACCAGGAGCCAGCCGACCACGAGCCGGCCGACCACGAACCGGCCGACCACGAACCGGCCGACCACGAGCCAGCCGACCACGAGCCGGCCGACCAATCGGTTGCCGGGGTCGGCGCAACGACGGGCGCCGGTGCCGGCTTGTTGCCCGCGTGTGCGGGCGCCGAGATGAGCATCGAGCCGGCCGTCAGACCCACAGTCAGACCGACCGCGAGCAGACCCTGCTTGAGCTTGCGTGTCATACCACTCCTCCTAAGACCACGATCTTGCCGACCACGACGCGGCCGACCATGACGCTGCCGACCACGACGCGGCCGACCAAGACGCTGCCGACCAAGACGCTGCCGACCAAGATGCTGCCGACCACGACCCGGCCGACCACGATGCTGCCGACCATGAAGCCGCCGACCATGAGGCGGCAGACCAGGACGCGGCCGTGTCCTCCAGCCACGCGCCATCGAGCCAGCTGTTCGCCAGCCAGGCCGCCTGGTCGAGGTCCTCCTCGCCGGTGCCGGCGTTGCGCCGCTGGTCACCGTCGGCGCGGTAGAGCTGTTCGGGGACACTGACGAGTCCTTGACCACTGCCCGTGCCGCTGATGTTGCGAGCCGTGCTTCGGAGCGTCGCCTTCACGTCACCAGGGGTCGCGTCGGGGAACCGTTGCAGCACGGTTGCCGCCAGTCCCGCGGTGATCGCGGACGCGTGGCTGGTGCCGGAGCCGCGGTACAGCCCGTTCGGCTGGAGTGACTGCGGATTCTGGGCAGCGACCAAGGAGTCGACAGGAAGCAGCGAGAGCAGACCGACACCGCTGGCGACGACGTCCGGCTTCACGACGCCGTACACGTTGCCGTAGCCGCTGAAGCCAGCGACTTCGCGCCCGGTGCCGGGTCGCACGTCGGCGGCACCGACTGTCAACGCGTAGGGGTCAAACCCGGGGTCGCCGAGCTGACCGGACACGTTGCCTGAGGAGACGACGGACAGAATGCCACTCGCCCGCATCCGCTCGATGGCATCGGTCAGGGGGTCGGGTCCGTACGCCGCGCCTGGACGGGCACCTGAGTACGCGAACTCGACGATATCGATGCGGTCGGCGAAGTAGTCGATCCAGGAGAACGCCGCGAGGACCTGCACGAGTGACGTGTTGCCGGTGCTGCCGGCCACCTTCACGTTGACCACCGATGCGGCTGGCGCGACGCCGAGCGTGTGCGAGCCACTGCCCGGTGCGCGGCCACCGGCAACCAAGTTCGCCATGAACGTTCCGTGGCCGTAGCCATCGGCAAACGACGCGATACCCGACGTGTTGATGCCGTCGTGCAGCCGGCCGGAAGCCCGGTTGAGAGCCGGTGTGTCGCTGATGCCGGTGTCGACGACGGCAACAGTCACGCCGGCACCGGCACCGTCCGTCGCGACCAGACCGTTGAGGTGGTCGCCGGCGAACAGGCTGCCCGATCCCGGCGACGCATCTTTGGCGGTGGGCGCGAGTTGATAGTCGGGGGTGACGCCGCGTACGCCGGCACGACCGCGCAGGGAACGCAGCGCGTCCGCGGTGCCGGTGACGACGACCATGCCGAAGGACGGAAGTTCGGAGACAACGCGGACCCCGCGAAGCGCGGTCGCCGAGGCCGAGCCGGTCAGCGACACGATCGCCGTGACCGGTGACAGGTCCCCTTGCTGCGTCCCGGCCGGACTCCCCGCGAGCCCGACGAGCGCCAGCAGCACGGCGAGAAGTATCGCCGTCTGTCGTCGCATCGAAACGATCACGAAGTTCCTCCCACCGCTGGCGCAGCCCACATGGGTGGCGCCTTCTCCAGGTTCTTCGGCAGCGTGATGGTCCGACTTTCGCCTTCGCAGCACTTTCTTGGCGCCGATTGATGCCAGATTTGAGCGTGCATACCGGCATTCGGGCCAACGACTACGCCGCCTGGGCTAAAGCGGAGGGCCACCCGCTCCGATCTGTTCAATCAAGCGGCTCGCAACGGGGCTGCACACGACGCGTGCATCAGATGCACACACTCAGGAGGCAGCTGTGACGACGGTGGTCGAGACCCTCGGCGAGCAGGGCTTGGAATCCGGTTTCACTGCCATGGTGGTGGACGACCACCCGCTGGTGCGCGAGTCGATGGTGACCCGGTTGCGGGCCATGGGCGCACGGGACGTGATCGAGGCGGCCAGCATCGCCGAGGCGAGAGCCCGCGCAGCCTCCGGCACGCGTGACGTCTGTGTACTCGACCTCGGACTGCCGGACGGTTCGGGACTCGAGCTGCTCGCAGACCTCCGCGCCGCCGGCTGGACAAAGCTCATCGTGCTCTCCGCCGCCGACGACCCCTACTCGGTGCGCTCAGCCTTCGTCGCCGGCGCCCAGGGCTACTTGCTCAAGTCCGCATCGCCGCACGTCGTCGTCGACGGCGTACGCCGCGTTCTCGACGGTGGCGTATATGCCGACCCGTCCGTCGCTTCGCTGTTGGCTGCCGGACTTCGCGGCGGCCCCGTGGGCGAAGGCATCAATGAGCTGTCGGGCCGCGAGGTCGAGGTCCTCAAGCTCGTCGCCGACGGTCAGTCCAACAAGCAGATCGGTGAGCTCCTCGGACTCTCAGCTCTCACGGTCAAGAGCCACCTCGCCCGCATCGCCCGCAAGCTCGGCACCGGTGACCGCGCCGAGATGGTTGCCCTGGCCATGCGCGCAGGAGTCATCCGCTAGCTCTCCTGGACCGGTGCGACGTCGCGGCGCCACCCGGAGAACGCCCACACCGATGCGGCCAGCCACGCAGTGCCGAACAACAGTCCGGCGATGACGTCCGACACGTAGTGATACCCGAGCGCGACCCGCGAAGCCGCAACAGCGCTGACGATGCCGACGGTCACCCCGACGGCGATGACCCGCACCCAGGGCCGCAGGGCCGGGAGTACGACGACGAGCAGCGCACCGTACAGAAACGCAGAGTTCATCGCATGGCCGGACGGAAAGCTCTTGTCCAGCCCGGCGGCGACCGGCGGGACGAACGCATCCTTCGCCGTCGCGATGACCGCTTTCAGTGCTGCAGCGACAGCGATGCCCGTGACGAAGGTGCCGACCAGCATCAGCGCATCGGCCCGGCGGCGTACGGCGAGCAAGCAGCCGGCGACCCCGACAACCACGACCGCGAGCACCGTCCAGTTTCCCAGTCGAGTGACTACCTCCGCGCGATCTGCTCCCTGCGACGACTGATAGGCAAAACCACTCAGCCGCCTCGCCACGCGACCATCCACGCCGGCCAGCCGGCCATGCCGGAACACCCGCAACATGATCAGCGCGATGGGAATCGCCGCAAGGACGAGGATCGCGGCGGCCGCGCCCAGGCGCGCTGAGAGCAACAGCGCGGCACGCACTTCCCGTCGCCGTTTCACCGGTGAAACCCTAGCTCGGCCTCGCCTGCGGCGTGCGAGCGAGCCAGGCGGGTACCGTTTGCCCGTGTCCACCGACCCCGCGACCGCGCCGCTCGACGAGGCAGACGCCGACGACATCGACGTGCCGGCCGTTCCGCTGCCGATCCTCGAGCTTTCGGCCCCGGTACCCACGCCGCTGACGAGTATGGCGCAGCTGCCCCCGTTGCTCGAGGCACTCGCCGCGGCGAGCGGTCCCGTCGCCATCGACGCCGAACGAGCGTCGGGCTATCGCTACGGGCAGCGTGCGTACCTGGTCCAGCTGCGGCGCGAAGGTGCAGGCACCTGGCTGCTCGACCCCGTCGGACTTCCGGACATGAGCGCACTCAACGCAGCAATCAGCGATCACGAGTGGGTGCTGCACGCGGCAGGCCAGGACCTGCCGTGCCTGGCCGAACTGCAGCTTCGCCCGACGCGACTTTTCGACACCGAGCTTGCGGCGCGACTCGCGGGCTACGAGCGCGTCGGGCTCGCCGCGATGGTCGAGACGGTGCTCGGCTACAACCTGGAGAAGGGTCACTCGTCCGCCGACTGGTCCCAGCGACCGCTGCCCGACGTGATGCTGCGCTACGCCGCTCTCGACGTCGAGGTACTCGTGTCGCTGCGCGATCACCTCGACGGAGTCCTCCGCGAGCAGGGCAAGTGGGACTGGGCTCAGGAGGAGTTCGCGGCGATCGTCGCTGCACCACCGGCTACCGCTCGAGTCGATCCGTGGCGGCGTACTTCCGGCATTCACCGGGTCAGAACGCGCCGGCAACTCGCGCACGTGCGCGCGCTGTGGCAGCTGCGGGATGCAACCGCCCAGCAGCGCGACATCGCGCCCGGCCGGGTGCTGCCAGACGCCGCCATCGTCGAAGCAGCGCTGAAGTCCCCCGCGACCGCGGACGAACTAGCCGCCTTGCCCGTTTTCTCTGGCCGCGCCAACCGCCGCCGCGCATCGGTGTGGTTCAGCGCGCTGCAGGAGTCAGCCGCGCTGCCCGACGACGCGCTGCCTTCCCCGACCGGTCCCGCGGACGCACCGCCACCGACGCACCGCTGGTCCGAGCGCGATCCGGCGGCCGCGCATCGCCTCGCGGCGGCGCGGGCGGCGGTGCTCGAGATCGCCGCCGAGCACCAGATGCCCGTCGAGAACCTCGTCGAACCGGCCGTCGTACGCCGGCTGGCCTGGTCACCGCCAGCGGCCATCGACGCCACGTCCGTTGAGGCCGCGATGCGCGCGTCCGGTGCACGTCGCTGGCAGATCGCGCTCACGGGAACGGCCCTGGCGGCCGCTCTCGCGAGTGACTGACGCGATTCGCCGCGGATCGATCGCGCTGGTGCCGATCGACGCCGCGACTGCGGCTCGAATCCTCGACGGTGATCTGGGCGCCCTCGACCCCGGCACCGGATGGCCGCAAGCCGACACGATCGAAGGGATCGGCCTCGAGCTGCAGCTCGGCGGGTCCCCGGCATGCTGGCTCATCCAACTGGCCGGCACGGTCATCGGCGAGCTCGGCTGGAAAGGCGGTCCCGGTCAGGACGGCGCCGCCGAGGTCGGTTACAGCATCGCGCCTGACTATCGCGGCGCAGGCCACGGGTCAGCGGCTGTGGCTGCGTTCGTCGACTGGGCCTGCGGCGAGCCGCGGGTACGCAGGCTGGTGGCCGAGACGCGCAGCGACAACATCGCGTCGCAGCGCGTCCTGCAGAAGGCAGGCTTCGCGCCCGACCGATCCGAACGCGGCTACATCTACTGGGTGCGCGAGACCGCTGCGTCCTGACGCAAGACGTCCAACAAGTACTGCCCGTAGGTGTTCTTGCGCATGGGCTCGGCGAGCGCCTCGAGCGCCGCGGAATCGATCCAGCCCAGCCGCCAGGCGATCTCCTCGGGTGCCGCGACCTTCAGGCCCTGCCGCTTCTCGATCGTCTCGATGAAGCTCGACGCCTCGTGCAGCGATTCATGCGTTCCGGTGTCGAGCCACGCCATGCCACGCCCGAGCTTTTCCATCCGCAGCGTCCCGCGGGTGAGGTACTCGATGTTGACATCGGTGATCTCGTACTCGCCACGCGCGGACGGCTTGAGGTCTCGCGCGATCGCTACTACGTCGTTGTCGTAGAAGTACAGACCGGTGACCGCGAAGTTGCTGCGCGGCTCGATCGGCTTCTCTTCCAGCGAGAGGACCCGGCCGTCGCGATCGATCTCGGCGACGCCGTACCGCTCGGGATCCTTGACGTGGTAGCCGAAGACCGTTGCGCCACTCGTCCGCTGTGCC
>JBDSAK010000309.1:0-3124 GCA_039922195.1 Mycobacteriales bacterium | reverse complement strand
GGCCGTACTGACGCGCCATCCGGCGTACCGGTGGCTTGGCCTTCACGCGATTCGCGTTGGCTAGTCGTTCCGCGGCGGCGCCGACCGCGGCCGCCGACACGCGCGCCGGGGCCGTCGGCGTGTCCTTGCGCGGCCGACGTTTCGCCGAAACCGCCCGCGGCCCGTACCCGACGAGTACTGCCGTCCGGCCTCCGGGCGTCGCATCAGGGGAGAGGTCCGCATCGGCAGCAGTCCGGTCGTCGGCCGCGAGCGGGGCCTCGGGCGCCGGCGCGGGAACGGCGTCGCTCACCGCGAGCGCTTCGTGGCTATCGCTGACCGTCGATTCGGGCGGGCTGGCTGCGTCCTCGTCGGGGGCGTCCGGAGCGGTGTCGAAGGCGATGATCGACTGACCGACCTCCACCGTCGTACCGGCTTCGTGGAAGAGCTTCGTGACGACACCGGCATGCGGGGACGGCAGCTCGACGGCCGCCTTCGCGGTCTCGACCTCCACGATCGGCTGGTTGATGACCACGCGGTCGCCGACCGCGACGAGCCAGCGCAAGATCTCGCCGTCGGTCAGTCCTTCGCCGAGGTCGGGTAGCGCGAATTCCTTGATGCGGGTCATCGGCGCGCCTCCCTAGTAGGCCAGTGAACGGTCGACTGCCTCGAGCACCCGGTCGAGGTCGGGCAGGTAGTCCTCTTCGACACGCGACGGCGGATAGGGCGTGTCGAAGCCGGTGACGCGCAGGACCGGAGCCTGCAGCGAGAAGAAGGCCGCTTCGCTGATGCGCGCGGCGATCTCGCTCGAGAGCGAACACTCACTCGGCGCTTCGTGCACGACGACGACGCGGCCGGTCTTCTCCGCGGAGGCAACGATGGGCGGAAGATCGAGCGGCGAGAGGCTGCGCAGGTCGATCACCTCGATGCTGCGGCCCTCGTCCTCAGCGGCGATCGCGGCCTCCATGCAGACCCGGACCGTCGGACCGTAGGTGACCAGCGTGGCATCGGTGCCGGTGCGCAGAACGCGGGCCGATTCAAGCGGTGCGGGCGACGCCGTGACGTCGAGGTCGGCCTTGTCCCAATAGCGGCGCTTCGGCTCGAAGAAAACGATCGGATCGGCGCTGGCGATGGCCTGCTGAATCATGAAGTAGGCATCAACGGGATTGGAGCAGGCGACGACCTTGAGACCGGCCGTATGGCAGAAGTACGCCTCCGGCGATTCACTATGGTGCTCGACGGCGCCGATGCCGCCGCCGAACGGGATCCGGATCGTCACCGGCATCGCAATCTTGCCGGCGGCCCGGTTCCGGTACTTCGCCAGTTGGCTCACGATCTGGTCGAACGCGGGGTACACGAAGCCGTCGAATTGGATCTCGCAGACCGGCCGAAAGCCGCGCAGGGCAAGGCCTATCGCGGTTCCGATGATCCCCGACTCGGCGAGTGGCGTGTCGATCACGCGGCTCTCGCCGAAGTCCTTCTGCAACCCGTCGGTGACCCGGAAGACGCCGCCGAGCTTGCCGACGTCCTCGCCCATGATGAGGACCTTGTCGTCCTTCTCGAGCGCTTTGCGCAGGCCTTCGTTGAGGGCCTTCGCGAGGGTGATCGGCGGCATCAGGCGTTCTCCTCGGCGAAGCCGGCCAGGTAGCGCTCGAAGGTGTCGCGTTGTTCGGTGAGCAGCGGCGTCAGCTCGGCGTACACCGTGTCGAAGATGGAGAGCGGGTCTGGGTCGGCCATCGCCCGTACGCCGTCGCGCAGCGTCGTGGCGAGCGCCTCAGACTCGGCGTCGAGCTCTTCGAAGAACGAGGCATCGGCCAGCTGGTTCTTGAACAGGAACGACCGCACCCGCTCGATCGGGTCCTTGAGTTTCCACGCTTCCAGCTCGCTCGACAGCCGATAGCGCGTCGGGTCGTCGGAGGTCGTGTGCGCGCCCATCCGGTAGGTGAAGGCCTCGATCAACGTCGGCCCGCCCCCTGCCCGCGCGTGCTCCAATGCAGCCTTGGTCACGGCGAGTGAGGCGAGTACGTCGTTGCCGTCGACTCGGACACCAGGGAAACCGAAGCCCAGTGCGCGCTTGTAAAGAGGCTGCCGCGACTGGAGTTCCAGCGGTTCCGAGATGGCCCACTGGTTGTTCTGGCAGTAGAAAACGATGGGTGCGTTGAACGAGGCCGCCCACACGAATGCCTCGTTGACGTCGCCCTGGCTGGAGGCGCCGTCGCCGAAGAACGCCAGCGTGGCGGACTCGGCCCCGTCGTACTGCATGCCCATCGCATACCCGGTGGCGTGCAAGGTCTGCGACCCGATGACGATCGTGTAGAGGTTGAAGTTGTGCTCGTTCGGATCCCATCCGCCGAGGTTGACTCCGCGGAACAACGCGAGCAGGTGCAGCGGGTCGACGTCGCGGCACCACGCAACGCCGTGCTCGCGGTAGGTGGGGAACGCGAAGTCCTCCGGGAGCATCGCGCGGCCGGCGCCGACCTGCGCGGCCTCCTGGCCGAGCAACGAGGCCCAGATGCCGAGTTCGCCCTGGCGCTGCAACGCGGTGGCCTCGGCATCGATCCGGCGCACGAGCACGAGGTCGCGATACAGGCCGCGGTACTCGGCGTCGGTCAGATCGACGGAGTAGACAGGATGGTGGACGCGTTCGCCTTCCGGCGTGAGAAGCTGGACGAGTTCCGCGCCGTCATCCATAGAGCGCCTCCTAGCGCCTCGTGCGCACGTGCCGGGGTGGCCGACCATAGCGCCGAACGGTGAGCCTCGTGAGCCCATGATGCAGTGTTGCGCGGCTGCGGGGAGCGGGAAACCTCAGTCCAACTGGAAACGTCCGGCGGCCCACCACCGCAGTGCCACCGCATCGTGCCAGAGGCACCGTCAGTTGCGCTGCTTTCCGCTGCGGTCGTTCCCGGGCACACCGCCGGAGTCGGCATGCTGGTCGTCGCGGCCGCTGCCCTGTGAGCCGGCGTCGTTGTCGCGTCCGTCATCCTCGTGCTTGTCCTGGTGCCTACCGCCGTCCTGGCCCTCCTGCTGGTCATCGACGGCAGGTCCGACGGGGCCGGGAGCCGGCAACTCCGGCAGCTGCGCTGGTAGTGGCACCGGGACAGGCACCGGCACCGGGACAGGCGGATGCGCGGGCTTGGCCGGATGCGCG
>JBDSAK010000308.1:0-3131 GCA_039922195.1 Mycobacteriales bacterium | reverse complement strand
ATGTCGGGGGCTTCCGGGCGCGCCGCCGGGCCGAGCTGGCCAAGCTCGGCGAAGCGGTGGCCAAGCGTGTGGCCGAGACCGGTGAGCGTGAACAACTGGCCGCCATGACGCCGTTCGAGCGCAAGGTCGTCCACGATGCGGTCGCCGCCGTGGCCGGTGTCGTCAGCGAGTCCGAGGGCGAGGAGCCGCAGCGCCGGGTTGTCGTCCTGCCGGCCTAGCCAGTGACCGACGGGCACGCAACCGGGCCGGTGGGGGCGCCGGCAGCGGCCGCTACCGTGTTCGGCCCGCGCCTCGAGCTGGCGGTGCGGTACGCCGCAATGCTCGCGGATGCGGGGGTCGTCCGCGGGCTGATCGGACCTCGCGAGGCCGATCGCGTCTGGGACCGGCATCTTCTCAACTCCGCGGTGATCGCGGAATTGATCGGGCCGGAGTTGCTCGTGGGCGACGTCGGCAGCGGTGCCGGACTGCCCGGCCTGCCGCTCGCCATCGCCCGGCCTGACCTGCGAGTCGAACTCATCGAGCCGATGGAACGGCGCGCGGAGTTCTTGCGCGACGTCATTGCCGAGCTCGAACTGTTCGGCGTCTGCGTGGTTCGGGCTCGCGGTGAGGACGCCAACCGCGACCGGTACGACGTCGTCACCGCTCGCGCGGTGGCACCGCTCGCCCGGTTGGTCCCGATGGCCCTGCCCCTGGCGCGCGTCGGTGGCGTGCTCCTGGCCATCAAGGGAGCGAGCGCTGCCGAAGAACTTTCAGCAGCCACCCTGCCCGTCACCGGGGCTGGTGGCGCTCGTGGCGAGCTGCTCACGGCCGGGGTCGGTGTGGTCGACCCACCGACGACGGTCGTGTCCATTGTCCGCCTGCGTGAGCTCACCCCGGCACGCCGGGGCAGTGCCGGTGGGCGTCGTGGCTGACCCCGAGAGCGAGGACTTCCGCGGCCACGCGGTGCTGCAGCAGGCCCCGACCGTGGCTGCGGATGGCACGGTTTCACACGAGGCCGCTACACCAGATCTTGTTTCACGTGAAACCCCCCCACCCGAGCTTGTTTCACGTGAAACGGCGTTCGACGCCCCCCTGGCCGACACCCCGATTGCGGCGGCAGCCGCCGCTGCAGTGCGCATCACCGGGGCACACATTCCGGACTTCCCGCGGCCGGCCCGTCGCCGGGTGGTGACGATCGCCAATCAGAAGGGTGGCGTCGGGAAGACCACGACAACCGTCAACATCGCCGCGGCTCTCGCCCTGCGCGGATCGCGGGTGCTGGTCATCGACCTGGACCCGCAAGGAAACGCGAGCACCGGCCTCGGGGTCGAACACCACGCCGGGGTGCCCAGCATTTACGACGTCCTGATCGGACAGAAGCCGCTCGCGGAGGTCGTCACATCGGGCGCGCTGCCGAACCTGTGGTGTGCCCCGGCGACCATCGATCTGGCGGGTGCCGAGATCGAGCTCGTGTCGATCGTCGCCCGCGAGTCGAGACTGCGCCGCGCCATCGCTGCCTACACCGAACCGCTCGACTACGTGCTGATCGACTGCCCGCCGTCGCTGGGTCTGCTCACGGTCAACGCGCTCGTGGCCGCCCAGGAGATGTTCATCCCGATCCAGTGCGAGTACTACGCGCTCGAGGGCCTGGGGCAATTGCTGCGCAACGTCGAACTCGTGCGGCAGCACCTCAACGCCGAACTGCGCATCTCCGCCATCTTGCTCACGATGTACGACTCCCGGACCAAGCTGGCCGAGCAGGTTGCCGCTGAGGTGCGCACTCACTTCGGCGACGTCGTCATCGAGTCGGCAATTCCCCGGAGCGTGCGGATCAGCGAGGCCCCGGGCTACGGTCAGTCCGTTCTGACGTACGATCCCGGCTCCCGCGGGGCGATCGCCTACCTGGAGGCCGCCAGGGAGTTTGCCGAACGAGGCGCGCAGAAGGAGACACCGTGAGTGGTCGCCGGGGTGGGCTGGGCCGAGGTCTCGGCGCGCTGATCCCCTCGTCGGGATCGCATCACGGCGATTCGGTAATCCGCGACTTCACCGATCCGGTCGCCGTACCTGGCGCGGCCTACCGCGAGATCCCCCTGGAGTCGATCGCCCCCAACCCTCGGCAGCCACGAGAGCACTTCGACGAGGAGGCACTCTCCGAACTCGTGATCTCGATCCGCGAGGTCGGGTTGCTGCAGCCGGTTGTCGTCCGCGAGGCCGGCGACGGCCGGTACGAGCTGATCATGGGCGAGCGCCGACTCCGCGCCGTCAAGGAAGCTGGGCTGACGGCAATCCCGGCCATCGTCCGGGAGACCCCGGACGACGAGCTCCTGCGCGCCGCGCTGCTCGAAAACCTCCACCGCCAGCAGCTCAACCCGCTCGAAGAGGCGGCGGCGTACTCGCAGTTGCTCGACGATTTCGGCACGACACACGAAGAGCTCGCGAGCCGGATCGGACGCTCCCGCTCGCACATCACCAACACCATCCGGCTGATGAACCTCCCAGCGCCCGTCCAGCGCCGGGTCGCGGCCGGCGTGATCAGCGCCGGACACGCCCGCGCCCTACTGGCGTTGCCGGACGCCGCGGCGCAGGACGCTCTGGCGCACCGCATCGTGGCCGAGGGCCTGAGTGTGCGCGCCGTGGAAGAGATCGTCGCGGTGGCCGGGGCGAGCACCACCGCCGTCCGCCGGGCCCGTCGTTCGGCGCCGCAGGCGCCGCACGTCAGTGCCCTTGCCGAGCGGCTGTCCGACGTGCTCGAAACGAGAGTATCGGTGCAGTTGGGGCGCCGGCGCGGCAAGGTCGTCATCGAGTTCGCCTCGGTCGACGACTTGGACCGCATCGTCTCGGTGATGGCGCCGCACGTCGGGATCTCGCGCGAATCGTAGGCAAGCCCCCCCGGAGTAGCTAGGATCGACGGCGCGTCGCCCGCAGCTCCCGCGCCGGTCCACCTCCACCGCGCCCTCGCCTCCACCGCTTAAGGCCGTCATGACCTTCCGCACCGCGCGCCGCCTGCTCGTGGGATTTCTCGCCGGCATCTCCGCAGGCTGGCTGGGCGGCCTGCTGCGCACACCCCGGGAAGCGCACGTCGCCACGGACGAGAGGTCCTAGATGTCCCGGCGGGTCGCGAACATCACGCTCGACAACCTGGACGACCTGCC
>JBDSAK010000307.1:0-4547 GCA_039922195.1 Mycobacteriales bacterium | reverse complement strand
GATACCGGTGCCACGGAACACGGTGCGGTAGTCGCCTTGTAGCCGACCGTCGAGGCGACGGATGACGCGCCATTCGAGCCGGCGCAAAACGCGCTCTGGAGTCAGCGCTGCGGAGCGGGCCATGGCCGGCCATCGGCGGGCACACCGCGATGTTGGGGGGAGACCTCGGGCAATGGAACCGCGGCAAGAAGCGGGCCGAGCAAGTCGTCCGCCGATACGCCGTCGGCTAGTGCTTCGTACGACAGGACGATGCGATGGCGAAGTACGTCGCGCGCGAGTTCGCGCGCGTCGGTAGGCAGCGCGTAGTCGCGGCCGCGCAGGAACGCGAGCGCTTTGGCGCCGAGAATCATGTTGATCGATGCGCGCGGGCTGGCGCCGAACGACAGGTAGCGCGCCAGGTCCGGCAGGCCGACGATCGCGGGGTTGCGGGTCGCGGTGCTCAGCCGGACGGCGTACTCGATGATGTGCGGGTCGACGTACACCGTATCGGCCGCGCGCTGGTAGCCCAGCAGCGTGTCGGTGTCGATGACCGGCGTCGGCGTCTCGCGCGCCGACGTCATCCGCTCGACGACGACGAACTCCTCGGTCGGCGAGGGATAGCCCACGAGGACCTTGAGCATGAACCGGTCGAGCTGCGCCTCCGGTAGCGGGTACGTGCCCTCCGACTCGATGGGGTTCTGTGTCGCCATGACGAGGAAGGGATCCGGCGCCGGGTATGTCTCGCGCCCGATCGTCACCTGCCTCTCCTGCATGACCTCGAGCAGGGCGCTCTGCACCTTTGCCGGGGCCCGGTTGATCTCGTCTGCGAGCAACAGGTTGGCGAAGACCGGACCGAGCGAGACTTGGAATTCGCCTTCGCGCTGGTTGTAGATGCGGGTGCCGATGACGTCCGCCGGCACGAGATCGGACGTGAACTGGATGCGCTGGAACTCGCCGCCGATGGCCTGAGCGAGCGTCTTGATCGCCATCGTCTTGGCCAGGCCGGGGACACCCTCGACGAGCAGGTGGCCGCGGGCGAGCAGGCAGACCAGCATGCGCTCGAGCAGCTCGTCCTGACCCACGATCGTCTTCTTGACTTGGTACAGGGTGTGCTCGAGTGGGTGTTGGTTCCGGTGCGGATCGGCCTGCGCTTCCATGTGTCTCCCTGACGTCATTGCTGCGGCGCGCCGGCTGCGCCGCCGGCCACTGCGATGGGTACGGCGAACGCGATGCCGATGAAGTACGCCTGCTTGGACGGATTGGCCAGTGCCGTCACGATTCCGACGACCTGGCCGCCGGCGTTGAGCAAAGGTCCGCCGCTGCTGCCGGGGTTGACGGCCGCGTCGAATTGGATCAGGCCGCTGAGCGTGCCGCCGTTCCGAGTCCTGATTCGGCGGCCGGTAGCGGAGACGACGCCCGCCGTCAGACTCCGCTCCAGGGCCAGGGGATTGCCGACGGCAAAGACGGGCTCGCCTACCTGCGGCGCGCCGGCCAGCACCGCCGGCACCACGATCTGCGGCGCATGGTCGACCTCGAGGACGGCTATGTCGGTGGCTGGGTCGCCCTTGGTGATCCGGGCGGCCGAGCGAGTGCCGTCGGCGAACTCGACGTCGATCTGTCGGGCGCCTTCGACCACATGAAGCGCAGTGAGGACGGCGCCCTTGTCGTTGATGACGATCCCGGATCCGAGGCCGACGTCGGCCGCATCCGACTCGGGACCCGGCTCGGCCGGGCTCTGGTCGGTCCGCACGGTCACCAGTGAGGGAGTGATCGTGCGGTGCGCCGTCGCGGCATCCGGCGGCGCCTCGCGTTGTTGCTGCTGCGATCGTTCGATGCCCTGCTCCACAGCGCGGTCGACATCCGCCTGGCGCAGCGGCGCCGAACTCTTGTCGTTGACTCGCCACACCACGAGTGCCCCGAATGCGCCCACGAGCAGCACCGCGAGCACCCACTGCCAGCGAGCGCGGGCCCGCCGAGGTCGCGCCGCCGGCCGCGTCTCGTCCGATGCGCCGACCACGGACGCAGAGCCAACCGGAGTCATCTCCGGAATCTACCTCCGGGTCGAACCACCGGTCCGGCCGGGATCGAATTGACAGGAACCTGCCAGGTTGCGCCGCAGCAGCCTGCGACGGTCAACTCAGAATGCGGCCGGCGAACGGGCTCAGCGCGAACCAGCGCGGAAAGGCACGGACCAGCGGCCTGGGTCCGTCCAGGCTGATCTTTCCCGCAGCGATCGCCGCAGCCCACGTACTGCGGCCTGCCCAGACCCGCAGGAACTCGTCGATGTCCGCAGTAACGCGCAGGTTGACTTCGAAACCCTCGTCGCGTTCGCAGACAGACGATCCGGTCGGATCGAGCAGCAGCCAGATGCGCCGTCCGCGCAAGGCGCGGGGAAACAAGAACTCGACGACGGTCCGTTTCGCCGGGAGCTCGTCGTCGACGATGCGCTGGCGCACCCGCCACATCAGGTGCGCGGCGTCCAGATGCGCCTTGTCGGGGTCACCGAACATCCACAGCATCGCCCAGTCGCCGAGGGCCCATACCACCGGTTCCAGATCACGACCCGCGGCACTGAGGTGGTACGTCGGACCGTCCCGACGCTCGATGATGCCGACTCGCTCGAGGTGCTTGAGACGCTGGGCCAACAGTGTGCGCGACATCCGGGGGACACCGCGGTGGATGTCGGTGAAGCGTTCGGATCCGCAGATCAACTCGCGCAGGACGAGCGGGGTCCAGCGGTCACCGAGGACCTCTGCGCCCATCGCGATCGGGCAGTACTCGCCGTAGCTCTTCATCGGTCCAGATTTTGTACTTCCGGCGATGCCCGTCCGTCAATAGTGTCCGCACGCATGGAGATCACTCAGAAAATGGCGGATGAGATCGCGGCCGCGGCCGCGCCTCATGCCGACCGGCACGACTGTGCAGGTTCCTTCGTCGCTGAGGGTGTGGCGGCCGCGACAAACGGGGGGTACTTGGCGGCAGCGGTGCCGACCGAACTCGGTGGCAGCGGTGCGCTGACGCGCGACATCGCCAGCGCTCAACGGGTGATAGCTCGCGCGTGCGGTTCCACGGGGCTCGCCTGCTCCATGCACCAACACCTGGTGCTCGCCGCCGCGTGGCGCTGGCGGCGCGGCGACACCGTCACCGAGCCACTGCTACGGCGGGTCGCGAACGACCGGATCGTGGTCGCGTCGACCGGCGGCAATGACTGGACCTCGCCCACGGCGGTGGCCACACCGGTCGACGGCGGCTGGCGAGTCAGCGGCCGGAAGACATTCGCCAGCTTGTCGCCCGCCGCGACGGTAGCCATCACGTTCGCCGTCGTCGGGGCAGCGGAGCCTGGCAACGAAGTCATCGCGTTCGGGCTGCCGCTCGCAGCCGAGGGCGTCCGCATCGACGAGACCTGGGATGCCGCCGGAATGCGCGGCACCGGCAGTCACGACATCGTCATCGACGACGTGTTCGTCGGGGAGCAGCAAGTGTCGGCGCGACGTACCTGGGGCGTACTCGACCGGCCGCTGCTCGTTGCATCACTGCACGCCTGGCCGGTCATCTATGCGACGTACCTCGGCGTGGCCGAAGGCCTGGTCGAAGCGGTACTCGCGTCACCGCGGGTGGGCGTCGACAATGCGCGCCAGGTCGGGCTGCTCGACCATCACGTTCGAGTGGCGACGTGGGCGCTCGAGGGCGTGCTGGCGGACCTTGGCGATGATCCCGACCCGACGCCGGCCAGCTTCGTCGCGCTGCAACAGATGAAGCGCGCCGTCACCGTGGCCTGCCAGGAGATCGCGGCTATCGCTGCCGAGCTCGCGGGCGGCGGGGCGTATGCCCGCCGGGGCGCGGTCGACCGGATGATCCGCGATTTGCGCGCCGCGCTCTACCACCCCGATCCGCCAGAGGCGACGTTGATACACGCCGGACGCGAGCTGCTGGCCGCGCGCTGACCGTGCCGGATTCGGTACTGCCGGATTGTCACAGTGGCGCGCTAGCCTGCTGGCGGCAGCTCACCCAATCGATCCCAGGAGCACCAGATGGCCTCGCGACTCAACCCTTACATCCAGTTCGACGGCAACGCCCGCCAGGCAATGGAGTTCTACCGCGAGGTCTTCGGCGGGTCGCTGGCGATCAACACCTTCGGCGAGTCCGGGATGCCGGACCCGGCGCTGGCCGACCAGGTGATGCACGCGCTGCTCGAGACGGACAGCGGCTTCGCCCTGATGGCGTCGGATCCCGCGCCCGGCATGGAGCACCACCCCGGTGGCAGCATGTCCATCAGCGTGAGCGGCGACGACGGTGACGAGTTGCGGGGCTACTGGGACAAGCTTTCCGGATCTGGAACGGTGCTGGTGCCCCTCGAGATGCAGATGTGGGGCGACGAGTTCGGCATGTGCCAGGACCAGTACGGGATCTCGTGGATGGTCAACATCACGAAGGTCTGAGCGGCCGCAATCAGTGGCGCGCGGCAGGTAGCGTGCCCGCATGGCCGAGAACGCTGCGCGCGAGCCAGCCCCGGAAGCGCAATTTCGTGCGCGTCGCGGCTCGAGCATCCTCATGCTCGTGCCGATCGG
>JBDSAK010000306.1:0-9671 GCA_039922195.1 Mycobacteriales bacterium | reverse complement strand
GGTTCGACGCCCGCCTCCCTCGCACCTTCATATTTCAGCCGCACGAGCCGTTGCGCGACATCGCGCTTGCCGTCGCGGACGGCCTGCTGGATGGCGAGCGTCTCGGCGACATCGAGCGCTGCCGCCCCGGCGCGCTTGTCGAGCTGCGCGATGACCGAACTGACCGAGCGCGACGCTCGCGACACGTTGCCCTGCGTGCTGATGTCGAGATTGCGCGAGATGACGTACTGGATGAGGAAGACCGTCACGCCCAACGGCACGATGACGATGGCGACGAAAGCCAGCGACAAGCGAACGCGCAGGGGCATCGGGTCCGCCTCCTCACACGCGACAATCGCTTGACTGGTTCAGCCGCTCCGGGTCGGACAACCGTCCCGGTCAATGAGATGGTGTCACGGCCCAGCTCGACTCGCGGGAGGCGGCACTTCACGTGGACGGCTCCGCGATCGCCGACGTGGCCGCAGCCAAGCGCGCGCTGCGCTCGCTGGTGCTGGCGCGACGGGCCATGCTCGCCCCGGGATCGCTCGACCGGGCCGGCCCGGCGACCGCCGCGTTGGTGCTCGCTCTGCCGCAGGTGCGCGCCGCACGCGTTGTCGCGGCGTACGTCGGAGTGGGTCTGGAAGTGCCGACGTCTGCCCTCCTCGACGGCCTCACCGCACGAGGCACCGTCGTGCTCTTGCCGGTCCTCGAAGCGGACGACAGCTTGAGCTGGCGCCGAATCGACGACTCCAGCGCCCTGGTGAGGGGCCGGCACGGGCTGCTCGAGCCCCCCGTCGCCGCGGCGCGCGGCGAGCTCACCGACGCCGAGGTCGTCGTCGTGCCCGGAGTGTGTTACGACAAGTCCGGGGCGCGGCTCGGAAGGGGCGGCGGGTCGTACGATCGTGCCCTACGGCAACTGGCGAGCGCGGTGACGATCGTCGGCACCGCGCTCGAAGCAGATGTCGTCGAAGAAGTACCCGTAGAGCCGCACGACGTGCCGGTCCACATCATCGTCACTCCCGACCGCGTCATCACGATCGAAGCCGGAGGCCGCTAGCCGTGCAGTCGCGCCATCGCCCGGCGACCTTGGTCACGTGCCTCGTGCTGGTCGCGCTCGCACCCGCATGCACCAGCCCAAAGGGGAAAAAGGACGAGGCAAAGCCGTCCCCCACGCTCGCCGCAACCCTCGAGCCCTCACCCACCGTCGACCCCGAGAAGCCGGACGACGTAGCTCGCAGATTCTTCGAACTTTGGCAACTGGGCGATTTTGCTGGGGCTGCGCTGCTCACCGACGCCGTCGCCGTCGACGTCGTGGAAGCCCACGATGCGACAGCGCAGAGCCTGAAGGCGACGACGACGAAGGTCAGCGTGAACACCGTCGAGGTTGCGGGGCAGAACGCGGTAGCGACCTTCACGGTCACCTACGACCTGCCCGGCCTGGGCGAATGGTCGTACGACAACGAGGTGCCTCTGCAGCAGACCGACGGCAAGTGGTCGGTGCAATGGACCCCGGCGGTCGTCTACCCCAGCCTGCTCGCGGGCCAGCGCCTCGCGCGCACTCGATCACTGCCGGAGCGCGGCGAGATCCTCGACGCTGCAGGCAAGCCGCTGTTCGGCAAGAGCGATCGCATCACCGTCGGCATCGAGCCCCGCCGACTGGCGACCGACCCGACCTCGATGTACGCGCAACTGGCGGCGCTGACCAAGTCGTCGCCGGCAGCCATGGCTGCCCTGAAGAAGAAGGTCACGACGACCAAACCGACTGGCTTCGTCCCCCTCATCACGTACCCGGAGAAGGAGTTCATCCCGCTCAAGCCGAAGCTTTCGCCGCTGCCGGGAGTCATCTTCCAGCGAGACTCGGTAGTGGGCAGCGTCGGCGGGTTCGCTCGACCGGTGCTCGGCCGCGTCGGCGATGCGACGGCGGAGATCCTCGACAACGCAGGGGGGCAGTTCCAAGCGGGTGACCGGCTTGGCCTCTCCGGGCTGCAACTGGCCTTCCAGACCCGGCTGACCGGTACGCCGATCGGCGAGATCGTCATCAAGACAGGGACCACCACGGTCGAGTCGGTCAAGCAGTTCGCCGGGGAGGCACCACTCCCGGTGAAGACCACGCTGGACACCGTCGTACAGGCAGCGGCCGAAAAAGCGCTCGGCGCCATCGACAAACCAGCCGCTCTCGTCGCCGTCCGCGCGTCCACCGGCGAGATTCTCGCCGTCGCCAACCGGCCCGAGAACAACTCGTTCAACCGCGCCTTCGTCGGCCGCTACCCGCCCGGCTCGACGATGAAGGTCATCTCGTCGGCCGCGCTGCTGAAGTCCGGCCTGAGAACGAACGAGACGGTTGCCTGCCCGCCGAAGTTTGTGGTCTTCGGCAAGACGTTCCGCAACTTCAAGGGCGAAGCGCTGGGTGGGCAGGTGCCGTTCTCGACGGACTTCGCGCATTCATGCAACACCGCATTCGTCTCGCTCGCCGATCGTCTCGCGGGCGCGGCCTTGCCGGAGATGGCCGAGGCGTTCGGCGTCGGACGCGACTGGAAGCTGCCACTACCGGCGTTCACCGGGAGCATGCCGCTGCCAAAGGACAAGACCGAGCTTGCCGCGTCGATGATTGGCCAGGGGCAGGTGCTGGTCAGTCCGCTGAACATGGCGATGGCAGCCGCCGCGGTCGCCAGTGGGACATGGAAATCGCCGGTGCTGGTCACCGACCCGCCGGCCGAGAAGCCGCAGCAGGTGACACCGATCCCCCCGGCGATCATCGCGTCGCTCCGGGTTCTGATGCGACAGGTCGTCACGGAAGGCACCGGCAAGGCCGCCGAAACCCCGGGCAAGCCGGTGTCGGGCAAGACCGGCACCGCGGAGTTCGGCAGCAAGCCGCCCTTCCCGACGCATGCCTGGTTCGTCGGTTTCCGCGGCGACGTGGCCGTTGCCGTGATCGTGGAGGGCGGCGGAACGGGCGGACAGGTCGCGGCGCCGATCGTCGGGGCCTTCTTCACGCATCTCCCGTAGGAAATACTCTGCACCCATGGACATCTCGGGCGAGCCGCGGCGGACCTTCCCGCCCGAGACGTCGAGCGTTCGGGCGGCCAGACAGTTCGTCGGCGCTCACCTCGAGGACCTCGGGCAGCCCGACCTGCTGTGGTCGGCGCTCCAGCTGGTCTCCGAACTCGCGACCAACGCTGTGCTGCACGCGAGGTCGACGTTCTCCGTGGCGGTCAGCGTCCTCGCTGACGGTGCCGTGCGCATCGAGGTAGGCGATACGGGCGACGCATTACCGCATCAGCGCCATTACGGCGTTGATGCGACAACGGGACGCGGTGTCGCCGTCGTCGCCGGACTCGCCCGCGACTGGGGCGTGGTGAAGCTTGCCGAGGGCGGGAAGATCGTCTGGTGCGAGATCGGCGACCGAGCCGACTGGGAGAGCGCAGTAAACACTGCCGATGAGCCACCAGGCGGTGCTGCCGCCCGCGTCGCGCGCCCGGCTGACGGCACGTCCACCGCGCTGGACGGCCGGGTCGTCGACGACGCCGCCGGACACCTGCTGGCCCGCAAGGCCGCAGGCACCGCTACCGACGGCCTCGTCACCGCTCGCATATTGCGGCTTCCGCTCAAGCTGCACGCGCGTGCGCAGCAGCATTCGGAGGAGTTGGACCGCGAATTCGCACTGATCGCCGAACAGGCCAAGCAGGAGCCGGGTAGCGTGCCGGATCGGCTGCTCGGCCTTTCGGCAACAATGTCCGCACGCTACGCCGGCTTCACCGAGGAGCAGAAAGCCCTTATCGATGCGGCGATCGAGGCCGGCGACTCCGTGCTCGACGAGCTGACGTGCACGCTCCCGCGGCGCGCGGGAGGCGCCGCCGAGCAGGCCGGCCGCATCCTCGATGACGCCGACGAGCTTTGCCGGCAGGGACGGCTGCTGGCCCTCGCCACGCCGCCCGAAGTATTGGCCTACCGCCAGTGGTATCTCGCAGAGTTCGTCGCGCAGGCCGCCGGTGCGGCGCCCACCCCGTGGCAGGGATCGTCGGAGTAGCCAAAGGACGCGGCTGGGCGATTCGCTGGACGGCGCCGGGCGGCGTACCGCACAATTAGCAGTCAACGCACCCGAGTGCTAATGCCGAACGCCCGACGGAGATGACTGTGCCGACGTACGAGTACGCCTGCACCGCCTGCAACGACCGACTCGACATCGTCCAGAGCTTCACCGATGCGACGCTGACCGAATGCCCGGCCTGCGGTGGCCGGTTGCGCAAGATCTTCAGCCCGGTCGGAGTCGTCTTCAAGGGCTCCGGGTTCTACAAGACCGACTCGCGGGGATCGTCGAAGAACGGCTCCGCCGGTTCGTCCGACGGAAAAAAGGAACAGTCCTCCACCAGCGACTCCGCCGGCTCGTCCGACGCCTCCAGCAGCTTGAGCTCCGGCTCGGGCAGCTCCGGCTCGGGCAGCTCCGGCTCGGGCAGCTCCGGCTCGGGCAGCTCGGGCTCCGGCAGCTCGGGCTCGGGCAGTTCCGGCTCGGGCAGTTCCGGCTCGGGCAGCTCCCCCGCGCCGTCCGGCGGGGCGAGTTCGTCGTCCGCGTCGGCCGCCGCGTCCTCGGTCGGGAAGCCCGCCAAGGCCGCCAGCTAGCTTCGCCTGCCTCTCCACAGACTCCTGCGTGATGCGGAAACCACGGCCTGCGCGCCACTAGGGTCGACCGGGTAACCGTTGGCAGGCAGGAGGTTCGGTGACTGCGCAGGCAGAGATCGGCGTCATTGGCGGCTCAGGCCTCTACGAGTTCCTCGACGACGCAGAGGCACACCAGGTCAGGACTCCGTACGGCGCGCCGTCCGATCCACTCGTCATCGGCGACGTCGGCGGCCGGCGAGTCGCCTTCCTCCCGCGGCACGGACGAGACCACCGCTTCCCGCCGCACCTCATCAACTACCGAGCCAACCTCTGGGCGCTGCGATCCGTTGGCGCTACGCGCATCCTCTCGCCGTGCGCGGTGGGATCGCTGCGCCGGGACGTCGCACCTGGATCCCTGGTCGTCGTCGACCAGGTTGTCGACCGCACTTGGGGCCGGCCATCGACGTACTTCGAAGGGCCGGAGGTGGTGCACGTGCCGTTTGCCGAGCCGTTCTGCACCGCCGCTGCCTCCGTTGCGGTCGCCGCCGGACGCCGGCACGGATTCGAGGTTCACGACAGCGGCACGCTGGTCGTCATGCAGGGACCGCGGTTCTCGAGCAAGGCCGAGTCCCGGGCCTACGCGGCCTCGGGCTGGTCGGTCATTGGCATGACCGCCCTGCCTGAGGCGGCTCTCGCCCGCGAACTCGCGCTGTGCTTCACGACGCTGGCACTCGTCACCGACTACGACGTCGGTGTCGAAGGGCACGCCGCGCCCGTGACCCAGGAGGAAGTGTTTCGTGTCTTCGCGGCCAATACCGAGAGGATTCGCGCGGTGCTGTTCGACGTCATTCCCGCACTGCCGGCGGAGCGCAGCGGGTGCGTGTGCGCCGACGCACTCGACGGCACGGCCGGTATCGCCGCGCTCGACGCGATTGCCGCGCGCGCTTCGTTGTGAGGGAACGATCGGCGCGAGTGCGGGCCGCGTTGCGGTTCCTCGACCGGCATCGCCGCCTCACTGCTGCTCTGTGCGCGGCGTTGGCGGTGGGTGCGGGGCTTTCGGTCGTCGCACCCGCGCCCGCACCGACGACGCTCGTGCTCGCGACGGCACGCGGGCTGGCGGCGGGCCAGGTCATCTCCGCTGAGGACCTGACGACCGTGGCAGTCCCCGCGCGCACGGCCCCCGAGGGCGTCCTTGATCCCAGCGAGCGCACGTCCGTGATCGGCCGGTCGGTCGCGCTGCCGGTCCGCCGCGGTGAGATCCTGACGGACGTGCGCCTCAGCGGACGCGAACTCCGCAAGCACCTCACCGAAGGAGGTCTGCAGATCGCACCTGTCCGCATCGCCGACGCCGGTGCTGTTGCGTTGCTGGCGACCGGGGATCACGTCGACGTGCTCGGCGCCGTGGAAGGGCTGACGCACGCCGTTGTCGTCGCTGCCGACCTACTCGTCGTCGCCGTCCCGGTGCACGCGGACGAAGGTCTGGACACCGCCAGCGAGGGAGGGGCACTGCTCGTCGTCGCCGCGAACGCCGAGACGGCTCGCCGGCTTGCTCAAGCAGCTATCGCGTCCCGATTGTCGGTCGTACTCCGCGCCTGATCGGGCTGCCCGGTGGGCTATCAGCTGCCGAATGCGCGCAGTGCGTCGAGCATCTCTTGGCACGGGACGCATACCGGCGACCCCGGCTTCGCTGATCGGGTCACGGGAAACACGACGCCGCACAACGCCTGTACGAGGTTGCCGGTGACCGCGCTCTCGACGATCTTTGTCTTGTCGACGTAGTGAAAAACGACGTCGCCGGTGTCGCCGTGCGACAGTTTCGGCGCGATGTCGGGAGAGACCGTCATGCCCAACAGGGTACGCGACGAGCCGTTAGCCGAGCACCCGCGCGGGTAGGCCACGAACGACACCCGGATGCAGTGCGGCCATGGAGGCAGACATGCGGATCGACAAGGCACAGGTGCTCGACATCCTGCGCAGTATGGGCAAGCAGACTACGGAAGCCGAGCGCGACCTGCCGGATCAGGTGGACACCGACAGCGACAGCGAGCTGCTCGGCCGGTACGGGCTCAGCGGCGGGGACCTTCTCGAGCAGTTCGGCGGCGCAGTGGGCCGCGTCGGCGACGGCGTGGATCGCGACTTCGATGGTGACTCGAAGGACGACAGCGAGGGCAACGACAGTGGCCCAACCCTGCCGACCGGCGGGCTACTCGGTCTGCGCGCGTCCGGCGTACAAGGTGGCGGCGGCGTCGGCTGAGGCTGCGTGCTACGCGCCTGCGACGGTCATCTCGGCGATCAGCATCGTCTGGCCGGCGAGCGCGCCACCGAAGGGAAAGAACCTCCGGTCGTCACCGAGCGCGGTGATGCCGGTGAGGATGTCGACGATCGTGGACGAGACGGTGACTTCGCGGACCGGCTCCGCGAGCTCGCCGTCTCTGATCCACATGCCGGTTGCTCCGACCGAGAACTCCCCAGAGACCGGGTTTGCACCCGAGTGGATACCCGCGACGTCCTGGACGTAGAGGCCGTCTGCGATGCTCGCGACGATGGACTCCGCGGGCACCTGCGCGCCGTCGAAGAACAGGTTGGACGGGGAGATGCCTGGAGAGCTCTTGTGGCCCGCCCGAGCGGCATTGCCCGTGGACCGCTGATCACCCCCCGCGCGTGCTGCCGTCTGCGTGTTGTGCAGGAAGCCTTGCAGCACACCGCCGGCGATGATCTCGGTACGCCGGGTTGGGACGCCCTCATCGTCGAAGGGCGACGCGGCCGGCCCCTCGAGCAGCCGACCGTCGTCGACGAGCGCCAACGTCGGAGCCGCGACCTGCAGGCCGACTTTCTCCGCAAACAGCGACCGGCCCTTCTGAGCGGCCTCTGCCGTCAGCGGCGACGCGAGCACGCCCAGGAAGGACGCGGTGACGAGCGGATCGAAGACCACCGGTACCTTCGCGGTAGCCGCTTTGCGCGCACCGAGCAACCGGGTGGATCGACGAACGGCGTCGACGGCCGCGGCATCGATGTCGAGATCGTCGAACGACCGGGCCATCGTGAGGCCGAGGCCGGTCTGCGTCTCGTCCCGATCACGCGCCAGCGCCGACACCCACGCGTACGCGTCCGTGCGCGAATAGAACGCAGCGACACCGAGCGAGGAAGCGACGGCCGCGTGCGTCACGCCGTCGCCGTACGCTGCGTTGTCGACGCCGCGGACGCGCAGATCGCGGCCCGTCGTCGCGCGTTCGAGCGCGAGCGCCAACTCGACCTTGCGTGACATGGGCACCTCGGCGAGCCCGGCGACGAAGATGCCGGGCAGGTCCTCGACCGGGGACGGCTGGGGCAGCACGTTGCCGACGTCCTGCGTCGCCAGCGCCGCGTTGGAGCGGGCTTCGGCAACGGCGTAGGCGAGGCCGTCGGCTGACACGTCGGACGTCGAGGCGAACCCGAGCCGGCGGTCGATCACGACGCGTACTCCGACACCCCGTGTCTCGGACGACGACAGCTTCTCGATCTCCTGCTCGAACACGGAAACGGACGTGGACACCGCGTGGACCGCGAACGCCTCGATCTGCTCACCGGGGCCGGCCTGCGCGACCACGGTCTGGGCAAGGTGCAGGAGGTCACTCATTCGGTGCCTCCGACGGTGAGTGTGGCGATCCGCAGCGTCGGAGTACCCAACCCGACCGGCACCCACTGGCCGTCCTTGCCGCACATACCTTCCTTGCTGTCGAAATCGCTGCCGACCGCGTCGATCAGGGACAGCGCCTGCGGGCCGTTGCCGATGAGGTTGGCACCGCGCACGCGACGCGTGAGTTCGCCATTCTCGATCAGGTAGGCCTCGGTGATCCCGAACACGAAGTCTCCGGTGGCCGGGTTGACCTCTCCCCCGCCCAGTCCTTCGGCGTACAGCCCATGCTTCACGTCGGCGAGAATCAGCTTCGGGTCTGATTCGCCCGGGAGGATGAACGAGTTGGTCATCCGGGGGATCGGCAGATGGGCGTAAGACTGGCGCCGGCCATTGCCCGACGGCGCAAGGCCGAGCCGGGCTGCGCTGATGCGGTCGCTCATCTCACCGGTCTGCACGCCCGCATCGAAGAGCACTGTTCGCTGTGCCGGCGCACCTTCGTCGTCGAAGCCGAAGCTCCCCCAGGCATTGACGACGGTCGCGTCGTCGACCCCGTTGACGAGAGTCGAGCCCACCTGCGAGCCCTTGCGCTTGGCGTAGACGGTCGTGTCCTTGACGATCGCGTCTGCCTCCAGGCCATGGCCACACGCCTCGTGGAACAAGACCCCGCCGCCGCCGGCGTTGAGAACCACCGTCATCTCGCCGGCAGGTGACGGCACCGAATCCAGCAGTCGAACGGCGCGCTCCGCCGCAGTGCGACCCACGACCTCCGGCGGGTGCTGCTCGAGCAGCTCGGCGCCCATGGACCCACCGGGCCCTTCGAATCCGGTCTGGACGATGCCGTCGCGCGCGGCGACGACCTGACAGACGATTCGTGTCCGGGTGCGCGTCTCTTCGGACAGATGACCGAGCGAGTTGGCGAGGAACACGCGCTGCACGACATCGGAGTAGGACGCGGCGACCTGTCGGACGTCGCTACTCACCGCCCAAGCCGCCTCTTCCGCGCGACGTGCCGCCGCGACCTTCTCGCCCTTGCTCACCGACGACGGGCTGCGCAGCACGGCGTGGGTGACACCCGCGCGCGCCCGCGACAGATCCACGACAGAAATCGCGCGCACGCCCTGCAACGCCGCGGCCGCCGAGCGCGCGGCTTCGAGTAGCGACTCCCGCGTCAGCACATTGGTGTAGGCGTACGCCGCCTGGCCGCCTCTGACGACGCGGACGCCGGCGCCCTGGTCACGGCCACTGGTCAGCTCTTCGATCCGGTGATCGTCGATGCTGATCGATGTCGCGTCCCGGCGCTCGGCGTAGATCTCCGACCACTCCGCGCCAGTGGACAGTGCGGCGTCGAGCACCTGCCTCACGTCGGACTCGTCAAGCACTACGTACCTCCCACACAACAGCCGGCGCGAGAGACGACCCTAACCCGTGCGCCGACGCGGGCGGCCACTGGCGCAAACGACGGCGGGCCCGGCCGCGTCCG